>NZ_JAELUG010000831.1 GCF_016429255.1 Rhizobium sp. ASV8 | reverse complement strand
CCCCCCCCCCCCCCCCCCCCCCCCCCCCCCCCCCCCCCCCCCCCCCCCCCCCCCCCCCCCCCCCCCCCCCCTTTTACACGCCTCAGACGGAATACGAGATTTAATAGACCGTCTCGTGGGCTCGGAGATGTGTATAAGAGACAGCTCCCCCCCTGTTTTGGAACCAGTTTTATATCTCCTTCTGGTATCTTGTCAGCCACTCGCCAAGTATACTCCGTACAAAATTGGCGACCGATATGGCGGTGGAGAAGCTGTCTCTTATACACATCTGACGCTGCCGACGACGTGTCGTGGGGGTAGTTGTGGGGGGGGGGGGGAGGGGGGGAGGGGGGGGGGGGGGGGGGGGGGGGGGGGGGGGGGGGGGGGGGGGGGGGGGGGGGGGGGGGGGGGGGGGG
>NZ_JAELUG010000830.1 GCF_016429255.1 Rhizobium sp. ASV8 | reverse complement strand
CCCCCCCCCCCCCCCCCCCCCCCCCCCCCCCCCCCCCCCCCCCCCCCCCCCCCCCCCCCCCCCCCCCCCCCCTTTCCAACCCCAATACGTCACACGAGATTTAATAGACCGTCTCGTGGGCTCGGAGATGTGTATAAGAGACAGCCATCCTTCAAAGCAACGATCGGAAAGTGCCTTGCAAGAACGTCAAGCGCGGCGACGGGTTCGCCGTGACCCGTAATCGCGTGTGCTTCCTCGCGATTGGGCAGGAACTGTCTCTTATACACATCTGACGCTGCCGACGACGTGTCGTGGGGGTAGGTGTCGGGGGGGGGGGGGTCAAGGGGGGGGGGGGGGGGGGGGGGGGGGGGGGGGGGGGGGGGGGGGGGGGGGGGGGGGGGGGGGGGGGGGGG
>NZ_JAELUG010000829.1 GCF_016429255.1 Rhizobium sp. ASV8 | reverse complement strand
CCATGGGATATCGCAATGCGCAATTCCATCTCCCTTCACATTGTAAACCTTGTAGCAATACGAGTACTGCTTTGACTGTCGGGGTATGGCCATCTTATCTCGTAGATACCCGATAAGGAAAAGATGAGCGGAGTCACTAGACGGACTAGTAACTCATTGGTAGACCAGACCGTTCTTCCCAGTCACCAACAAAAGAGTGCTGTGCTGGAGCAGATTGTTACGATTCGCAAGGCGCTCTCTCAGGAATTAAAGTACTCAATAACTATGTTTGGTAAATTTTTCAAAAAGAAGTATGTATATATCAGACCAGAGTTTCAGGTGCAAAAGAAAAAGGCAAGTAGATATGCAACATTCACAAGCGACAGCTCATAATTACACATTACGAGTACAAAAAG
>NZ_JAELUG010000828.1 GCF_016429255.1 Rhizobium sp. ASV8 | reverse complement strand
CCCCCCCCCCCCCCCCCCCCCCCCCCCCCCCCCCCCCCCCCCCCCCCCCCCCCCCCCCCCCCCCCCCCCCATTTTACACGCACACGACGGCATACGCGATTTAATAGACCGTCTCGTGGGCTCGGAGATGTGTATAAGAGACAGCAGTATGCGCAGGAACAATCCAAGGACAGAAACGAGGATATTAGTACGGAGGTATTGAACTCGTAGTAGGCTAATTTTAGATTAGTACAGCTGAATGTGAGCCTTACCTGTCTCTTATACACATCTGACGCTGCCGACGACGTGTCGTGGGTGGAGGTGGCGGGGGGGGGGGGGGGGTGATAAGGGGGGGGGGGGGGGGGGGGGGGGGGGGGGGGGGGGGGGGGGGGGGGGGGGGGGGGGGGGGGGGGGGG
>NZ_JAELUG010000827.1 GCF_016429255.1 Rhizobium sp. ASV8 | reverse complement strand
CCCCCCCCCCCCCCCCCCCCCCCCCCCCCCCCCCCCCCCCCCCCCCCCCCCCCCCCCCCCCCCCCCCCCCCTTTTTCAACCCCAACACGCAATACGAGATTTAATAGACCGTCTCGTGGGCTCGGAGATGTGTATAAGAGACAGCATCGAAAGCGGTAGACTATCTCAAAGTCGACGAATGCCATGCCACGGTTCTCGAAACGAACGGTGATCAGTTTTCAGGTGAAGTGAGAGGGTCTATTCCGTTCGGTCTGTCTCTTATACACATCTGACGCTGCCGACGACGTGTCGTGGGGGTTGTTGTGGGGGGGGGGGGGGGGGTTGGGAGGGGGGGGGGGGGGGGGGGGGGGGGGGGGGGGGGGGGGGGGGGGGGGGGGGGGGGGGGGGGGGGGGGG
>NZ_JAELUG010000826.1 GCF_016429255.1 Rhizobium sp. ASV8 | reverse complement strand
CCCCCCCCCCCCCCCCCCCCCCCCCCCCCCCCCCCCCCCCCCCCCCCCCCCCCCCCCCCCCCCCCCCCCTCTTTTACAAGCAGATGTCGGAATACGAGATTTAATAGACCGTCTCGTGGGCTCGGAGATCTGTATCACACCCCCCTATTGCACAATGCACATACGGAAAGCAAGATTGTGCTCATGGATGAGGCGACGAGCCACATGGATGAGAATACAGATCACCATATTCAGGCTGTTATGGGAGAGGCCTGTCTCTTATACACATCTGACGCTGCCGACGACGTGTCGTGGGGGTTGAGGTGGGGGGGGGGGGGGGGGGTGAGGAAGGGGGGGGGGGGGGGGGGGGGGGGGGGGGGGGGGGGGGGGGGGGGGGGGGGGGGGGGGGGGGGGGG
>NZ_JAELUG010000825.1 GCF_016429255.1 Rhizobium sp. ASV8 | reverse complement strand
CCCCCCCCCCCCCCCCCCCCCCCCCCCCCCCCCCCCCCCCCCCCCCCCCCCCCCCCCCCCCCCCCCCCCCCCTTTTCAAGCCTACCACGGCAAACGAGATTTAATAGACCGTCTCGTGGGCTCGGAGATGTGTATAAGAGACAGCCACGAAGCCGCCTTTCAGCGACAAGCGCGTCCGCCAGGCCCTCTCCATGGCCGTCAATCGCGAAGTGATCGGCCCGAAGATCCTCGGCACCGGTGAATTGCCGATGCTGTCTCTTATACACATCTGACGCTGCCGACGACGTGTCGTGGGGGTAGTTGTGGGGGGTGGGGGGGGGGGTGGGGAGGGGGGGGGGGGGGGGGGGGGGGGGGGGGGGGGGGGGGGGGGGGGGGGGGGGGGGGGGGGGGGGGGG
>NZ_JAELUG010000824.1 GCF_016429255.1 Rhizobium sp. ASV8 | reverse complement strand
CACACACCCCCCCCCCCCCCCCCCCCCCCCCCCACCCCTTCCCCCCCCCTCCCCCTCCCAAAAATTTTTTTTATTGATACGGCGACCACCGAGATATACACCCACGACACGTCGTCGGCAGCGTCAGATGTGTATAAGAGACAGACCTTTTTCTGTTGCGACGCCGGCACTGCCCACCACTCACACGCCCTCCATTTGTTGCCCGTAGCAAACGGACGCCAGCGCATACAGATCCAAGGGCCATCCTGCCCCTGTCTCTTATACACATCTCCGAGCCCACGAGACGGTCTATTAAATAGAGTATGCCATCTTAATCTAGAAAAAGAGTGGGGGGGGGGGGGGGGGGGGGGGGGGGGGGGGGGGGGGGGGGGGGGGGGGGGGGGGGGGGGGGGGGG
>NZ_JAELUG010000823.1 GCF_016429255.1 Rhizobium sp. ASV8 | reverse complement strand
GGCTACAGGAGCAGCTACCTTTCTCCATATTTGTGTAAACGTATGTACATTACGAAAGGAGAAAGCGTAATAGCAAATTCAAAAGCTATCCGGGACCTCTCCATCACCATGACATGTGTAGCTCTGCGACAGTATACAACCACCGCCGATCACCAGCACAACTAGCACAAGCTTCGCTGCAATACAATGTCTTGCAAAATGGGCCCAAAATTCAGGCACATAAACATCATTCGAACTGAACTGGATACACGGTGGAGACGTTGCAACAAGGCGAGCTCCTCGGTGTTTGCTGGCTGTGACGTCATCATCGTCATATAGTGTCGGCTCCAGTAAAGAGATGCTATGTGTCCAGATGACGATCTCGACATCTATCCATCCATTGGAGACTATAAAAC
>NZ_JAELUG010000086.1 GCF_016429255.1 Rhizobium sp. ASV8 | reverse complement strand
TGGCTGATCGACATCGATGGCCCTGATCATGCCGGCTTCGACGCAGCGATCGAGCAGCGTCGCGGCGGTAGAGTTGCAGATGGCATCCTGGCGGGCGCCGAACAGGCCAGCAAGCTCGACATTCGGGACGGGGAGGGGGCGAAACTGGCGATTTTCTCTGTCAGACATGGTTTCATCCTTGTTGAAAGGGTTATTTCACCGCGCCGGCCATGAGCCCGCGCATGTAGTAGCGTTGCAGAAGCAGAAAGACGATGACGCAGGGGATGGTCATGACGGCGATGCCGGCCTGGACCGCACCCCAGTTGACGGCGCCGAGGCGACCGGTCCGGACGGCGATCATCAGTACTGGCAGGGTGAACTTTTCGTTGCTCGACAGCAGCACCAATGCCGCCAGAAACTCGTTCCAGGCATTGAGGAAGGCGAAGATTGCTACGGTCGCGACACCTGGCAGCACCAAGGGAAAGAGAACGCGGAACAAAAGTTTCAGATCGCGTGCGCCGTCGATGCGCGCGGCTTCCTCGATTTCCTTCGGCACGGCGTCGAAGGCGTTACGCATCATGAAGACCGAAAAAGGGAGCTGCAGTGTCACATAGACGAGCGTCAGCCCGATCAGCGAATTGTTGAGGCCGAGCCTTGCCAGGATGATGAAGAGCGGCGTCAGGATCGACTGAAATGGGATCATCAGCGTCGCGATAATCAGGATGAAGAGTGCACCCTTGAAGGGAAAGCGATAGCGAGAAAAGCCGTAGCCGGCGAGCAGGCTGACGATGACGGTTAGGATCACGGTAACGACCGAGACGAAAAGCGAGTTCAGCGTATGCTGCACGACACCCGCGCCAAAGCCATCAAGCGAGCGATAGGCGTCTAAGCTAAAGCCGGTCGTTGGCCATGGTGGCAGCGGCGGGAGGCTCGCCTCCGATCCATGCCTAAATGAGGATAGCAACGCGATCGCGAACGGTGCGAAGAAGAAAATGACGATGACGACACCGATACCGTGATAGCCGATGCTGCCGAAGAGCTTGCGCCTTGCACGGCGCTCTTTTGCGGTGGTCATGGTTTGTCCTCCCCGATGCGCAGCAGCCAGAGCTGGACGATGCTGATCAGCACCAGAATGATCAGGAGCGCGATCGACAGTGCTGCGCCATAGCCGAGATTGAAGGACACGAAAGACTGGTTGAAGATGTAATAGACCACCGAGATCATCCGGTTCTGCGGGCCGCCTGAAGTCATGATGTAGAACTGGTCGAAGGCGAGCACCGAACCGGTGATGGAAATGATCAGCGCAAGCGCGATCGTGCGGCGCATCAGCGGCAGCGTCAGATGCCGGAAGCGTTGCCAGCGTTTTGCGCCATCGATCCGGGCGGCCTCGGTCAGTTCGGACGGGATTGCCTGTAGGCCGGTGAGGAGAATGATCATGGTGAAGCCGGCGATCTTCCAGACGACCATGACGATGATGGTTGCAAATGCCATGTCGAAATCGGCAAGCAGGTTCGGTCTCTTGTCGACGAGACCAAGCGCCAGTGCGACCGGTGCAAAGAAGCCGCTGTCGACATTGGCAAGCCAGACCCAGAGCAGTGACGCTGTCGCAAGCCCGACGACGACCGGAAGGAAGATGATGGTGCGATAGAGGCCGACGAACGGTCTATGCTTCTCGACAAAGAAGGCGAGGGGAAAGGCGACGGCAAATATCGCGATCGTCACGACGACGGTGTAGTAGGCGGTAAAGCGCAAGGCTGACATGAAACGCACGTCCGAGAGCATGCGCGTGTAGTTGCCAAGACCGATCCAGCGTGGATTGCCAAGCAGCGGCCAGTTGTGGAAGCTCATCCAGACGGTGAAGCCAACCGGTAGTACAAAGAAAATCAAGACGAGCGCCATGGCCGGCGCGATGTAGACAAACCCGTGCCAGTCGGCACGCCTTCGCCTTTTTCGAGGACGCGCGGCTGCGATAGCTCCAGGGCCAGCCATGGAATGCTCCCGATGTTGCGATGAATGAACCGGGAAGCCTTTGGCGCTCCCCGATGTTGATGGATCGACTATTGTTGTGCGTTGTCGATGATCGACTGCATTTCCGACTGGGCGTTGGAGAAGGCGCCGTCGACATCGTTTCCAAAGATGGCGGCGTTGGTAAAGCCCGCCCAGGGGCCGTTGGCACTGTTGATCAGATCGTTGAACTGCAGCGTATAGGGCGTCTTGGCGATGGAAATCGCCTTCAGTCCGACTTGCATGCGCGGATCAAGACCCTGAAGCACCTGCTCGGCGATATCGCCGCGCGTCGGCAGGCTGCCGTATTTCGCCATGATCTTCTGCCCGTCGAGCGAGTAGGTATATTCGAGGAACTTCTTCACGGCATCGAGCTTCTTCGTACCCTTGGAGATGACGAAATTGTCGCCCCCGGCAAAGGAAGAGGGCTTGCCGTCGACGCCTGGGATCAGTGTCACACCGAAATGGATGTCAGGATATTGGGTAATCAGCGTACCGATCGAGAAGGCGCCGATACTCTGCTGGCCGATTTTGCCGTTGCTGATGCTGAGGAAATTGGCGCCGGTGTCGCTTGCCGCGCCCGCCGGCACCAGATCCTTCTTCACCATGCTGCGATAAATGTCGATAGCCTTGCGCATTTGCGGCGTGTCGAGCGTCGCCTTCTTGCTGTCGGCAGAGAGAATATCTGCGCCGGCACCCCAAACGAGCGGCGTGAAGGTGAAGATCATGCAGCCGCCACAACCGCCGCCGGAGAAGTAGAAGCCATAGGTGTCGCCGCCGAGTGCGCGAATTTTTTCCGCATTCTGCTCGATTTCCTCCCAGCTCGCCGGCGCCTTTTCCGGATCGAGGCCAGCCTTCTTGTAAAGATCCTTGTTCCAGGCAAAAACCGAGGTCTCTACGGAGAGCGGCAGCCCGTAAACATGACCGTCATAGGTGCCGAGCTTCACATGCGAAGGCGATAGAGAATTGAAGTAGGGCAGGCTTTTGGCCCAGTCGGTCAGGTCTTCGAGCTGGCCGGCCGCAGCAAAGGCAGGTGTGTAGATGAGATCCATCGACAGCGCGTCGGGCGCCTGACCGCCGGCAATGGCCGTAGCATATTTCTGCACGAGCTCGGCAAAGGGGACCTCGGTCAGTGTCACCTTGTCATCATGGCCGGCGTTATAGGCCTCGACGACTTTCTTGAAGGAATCGCCAATGCCGCTTCGAACCCACATGGAGATGTTTTCGGCAGATGCTACGGATGTAAGGCATAGAGATATGAGGCCGGTTGCGGCCAGAAATCGCTTCATCATGTTTCTCCTCCCTTGGGGCAACTCCCATTGCCCGTTTCGTCCACTAAGGCTTGCAATCTCCTCCGCACGATTGCCGAATGATCAATTCGCACGGCAACGTCCTAATGCCCGGTTCGACGGCATGTCCCTCGGCAAGCGCCAGGACCGTCAATCCTGCTTCGCGCCCGAGCGCTTTCAGATTCATGTCGACTGTCGTCAACGGCGGCCGGGTCTGGGCAGCGACAATCTCCCAGTTGTCGAAGCCGATCACGGAGACATCCTCCGGCACACGCACGCCCCGCTCGCGCAGCCCGTCCACGACCGCACGTGCGATCTGGTCGTTGCCGCAAAAAATGCCGTCGGGTTTCGGACCGGGCGCCATCCATAGTTTCGCGATCGCCTCATGCCCCCAGGCCTCCGACCATTCCCCGTAAAGCACCGGAAAGGCGTCGCCGACAAGGCCGCGATAGGCCCGGCTGCGTTCGCGCACGGATACGAAACTCTCCGGGCCGGTAACATGCGCAATCCGGCGGCGACCGAGCTCGATCAGCCGCTTGACGGCAAGGGTCGCGCCCTGAAAATCGTCGGCGCAGAAGGTCACGCTGTCGGGCGCGCCCTCGGTGAAAGCATAGACGACCGGCACGGGTAGATTGGAGAGATCCACCGGCAGCCGGCGATCGATCCTTTTTCCTGAAGCGATAATGCCGTCGACGTGCTTGTCGAGCATAGCGTCCACATGAACCTTTCCGAGCGCCGGATCGTCTTCGATGGTACAGAGAAATACCGAGACGCCGTGATCGGCGAGCGCCTCTGTAATCCCGGCCATCACCGGAAGCGTGAAGCGGCCGTATGTATCATTGGTCAAAAGACCGATGGTGAAACTGCGATTGCTGAGCAGGCTCTTGGCAAGGGCATTGGGACGAAAGCCGATTTCTGCTGCCATCCGCTTGACGCGGTCGCGCGTCTCCTCTGCCATCCTCCCGGTATTGTTCAATGCCTTCGATGCCGTTGAAATGCTGACGCCGGCAGCCGCCGCAACATCGTGAATCGTCGTTCGACCGCTTTTGGTACGCTGATTTTGCAGATGACCTCTCCCGCATGAATTGATGTGAGAAAAGCTTTTCTCATAGCGATAGTCAAGATGAGAAAAGCTTTTCTCAAAATTTTGTTGTAGCGCGGCCATGTGGCGCCGAGGTCTTGCCGATCCCGTTGAGGCCTGCAGCATGCACCCGTTTTCCGACAGGCATGATCGGGATAACGGGTCAATGCACCACCCGTGAATGTTGGAGGCGGCCAGAGACAGCCAAAGGGAACGGATGGCTGGGTCTGCTTGCCCAAGGGGCGGGCGACCGCCGTGCATTCGATTGATTAAATCAGATATACTGATATAGAGCGTCGATACGCGTTCATATCTTGCTGATCGGACCCCCTATGAGTCGCAATTTTCTCGTCGTCCACCCTGAGGAGGGTATGTCCGTCCTGAAGGGACTTGCATCGCCGGCAAGGATCTCGGTGCTGAAATTGTTGCACGAGAGAGGCGCGCTGAACGTCAACGAAATTGCTGAAATCCTTGATTTGCCGCAATCCAGCGTCTCGACCAATGTGCAGATGCTCGAGGAAGCGGGGTTGATCCGCACCGAGACGCAGAAGGCGCGCAAGGGCAATCAGAAGGTCTGTCATAGCGTCTATGACGAGATCCTTGTGGTCTTCAAGAATGAAATCAAGGAAGCTGAACCGGATGCCATTGAGGTGGCGATGCCGCTTGGTCTCTATACAAGCTTCGATGTGACGGCGCCATGCGGTCTCTGCTCAGTGGACGGCATTATCGGGCTGCTCGACGTCCCGGCAACATTCCTTGATCCCGACAGGATGAAAACGGCGCTTATCTGGTTCACGCGTGGCCATGTCGAGTATCAGTTTCCCAACAATGCGCGATTGACCAACGCCCATGTTCGCGAGATCGAATTCGTTATGGAGTTGAGCTCTGAAGTGCCCGGTACAAGTGCCGACTGGCCCTCCGACATTACCCTCACCGTCAACGGCGTCGATATCGGAACCTGGACGTCACCCGGCGATTTCGGCGACAAACGCGGGGTTTTTACGCCCGATTGGTGGAAGTTGAAGGGGTCGCAATACGGAAAGCTGAAGAGCTTCCGCATCAATGATGACGGTGCCTTTGTCGACGGTCTGCGCATTTCGAATGTGACGCTGGCCGATCTCAAGCTCAACGAGCACCATTCGATTCGTCTGCGGATCGGCGTGCGCGACGATGCCAAGCATCCCGGCGGCATCAATATATTCGGCCGCGGCTTCGGCAATTACGATCAGGATATCCTGTTGCGCATCAGGACCCGCTAAGCCAATCGGCTTTTCTGATATTTACCCTTGACCGCAGCCGTGGCTTCCGCTTTATTCATCTTAAATTGTGATATAGATCACAGAATATGATAAAGTGGAGGACGTCATGAAGGCTGCGGTGACCGCGCACGGCAAGTATACGATCTCGGACATCGATCCGCGTCTCTACGGTTCGTTCATCGAGCATCTCGGCCGGGCCGTCTATACCGGCATCTACGAGCCGGGGCACGCGACCGCCGATGACAACGGCATGCGCAAGGACGTGATCGATCTCGTCAAGGAGCTCAACGTTCCGATCGTGCGCTATCCGGGCGGCAACTTCGTCTCGGCCTATAACTGGGAGGATGGGATTGGCCCGAAGGAAAATCGGCCGACCAGGCTCGATCTTGCCTGGCACACCTCGGAAAGCAACCAGGTCGGCATCCACGAATTTGCCGATTGGTGCGTCAGCGCCAGCACCGAAATGATGCTCGCGGTCAACCTCGGCTCCCGCGGCTTGGATGAGGCGCGCAATTTCCTCGAATATGTCAATCATCCCGGTGGCAGCGAATGGAGCGACAGACGCATCGCCAACGGCCGGGCCGAGCCTTGGAACGTCAAGCTATGGTGCCTCGGCAACGAGATGGACGGTCCCTGGCAGATCGGTCACAAAACGGCTGACGAATACGGTCGCCTGGCGCATGAAACCGCAAAGGCCATGCGGGCTTTCGACAGCCGCCTGGAACTTGTTGTCTGCGGATCGTCCAATGCCCACATGCCGACCTATCCGGAGTGGGAGGCGACTGTTCTCGACCATACCTACAACGAGGTCGATTACATTTCGCTGCACATGTATTTCGAGAACCGCGCCAAGAACACCGCAAACTACCTCGCTTGCAGCCTCGAACTCGACCGTTACATCGGCACGGTTGCCGGGGTAATCGACTACATCAAGGCCAAGAAGCGTTCGGCCAAGGATGTCTATATCTCGTTTGACGAGTGGAATGTCTGGTACCATTCAAAGGAGCGCGACAAGGCAACGCTTGCCGGCGCCAATGGCTGGCCGCATGCCCCAGCACTCCTCGAAGATGATTATAACTTTGAGGACGTGCTGCAGGTCGGCTGTATTCTCAACACCTTCATCAACCGCGCCGATGTGGTGAAAATCGCCTGCCTTGCGCAGTTGGTGAACGTCATCGCGCCGATCATGACGACGCCGGGTGGGGCGGCCTGGCGTCAGACGATCTTCTATCCCTACTACTTCGCGTCGGTCTACGGTCGCGGTACGGCGCTGAGGCTGATGGTCGACAGCCCCACCTATAAGGTGGATGAACTCGGCGAGGTGCCATACCTCGACGTTTCCGCCGTTCACGATGCGGATGCCGGTGCGTTGACATTCTTCATCGTCAATCGTCATGGGAACGACGTGCTTGACCTGGATGTCAGCCTGCTTGGCTTCGGGGCGTTAAAGGTCGTCGACGACCAGGTTATCGCGCACCCCGATCTCACCATCACCAATACCGCCGAGGCGCCCTTCAATGTCGCGCCGGTCAGGGCGAGGGACGCCCTGGTTGCGGATGGGAAGCTCAGCGCAAAGATCGCCCCCTTGTCCTACCGGATGATCCGTTTGCAGGTCTGAATTGTAAATCAGCATTTCTGATCTATATCGAAAATGCATTGACATCGAATTAGTATGATTTAATGTCAATACATCGGTCTTGGCGTGCCACTGGGAGGAAGAGATGGAAGCAGAAGCTTCTGTTTTGGCGCTGTTGCCGACTGACGCGTGTCCGTTCTTCATGATGGATATTCGCACGGTTCGCACATGTCAGACATATAGTGATATCGGCTTTTCGGGTTCTGATCGCCTCATCGAGGTGACCGGATGACGGCGAATATAGAAATCCAGAATGTCAGCAAGCGCTATGGCGCCGTGACCGTCCTTGACGATCTGTCTCTATCTATCAAGGCCAACGAATTCATGGTGTTCCTTGGTCCTTCCGGCTGCGGAAAGTCGACGCTTTTGCGGATGATTGCCGGCCTGGAGAGCGTTGACGAGGGTGCCATTTCGATCAATGGGCAGCGCATCGACACACTGCCGCCCGGTCAACGCGATGTTGCCATGGTCTTCCAGAGCTATGCGCTCTACCCGCATATGACGATCGCCGACAACATGGCGTTCGGCCTGCGCAATATCAATGTCGCGCGGGACGTGATTGCGGCTCGCGTTGCCGAAGCTGCCCGCATGCTGGAGATCAGCCATCTGCTGGAGCGCAAGCCTGGCCAGCTTTCGGGCGGCCAGCGGCAGCGCGTCGCGATCGGCCGCGCCATTGTCAAGGAGCCGAAGGCCTTCCTCTTCGATGAGCCCTTGTCGAACCTCGACGCGGCGTTGCGGGTGCGCACCCGTGTCGAACTGGCCCAACTGCGCAATCGTGTCCAATCGACGATGATCTTCGTGACGCACGATCAGATCGAAGCGATGACGCTTGCCGATCGTATCGTCGTCATGAACAACCGCAAGATCGAGCAGATCGGCTCTCCGATGGAGATCTACTCACGTCCAGCCAGTCGTTTCGTCGCCACTTTCGTCGGATCGCCAACGATGAATTTCCTCGACGTCGGCCTTTCCGAGCGCAATGGCTTCCTGTGCGCCAGGCTGCCCGACGGCACGATGTTGCAGACGGCAATCCGTGCCTCAGGCCCCAATAATGGTCCGCATTCGCTGGGCATTCGGGCCGAGGCGGTAAAGCCCGCAGGAGGTGGCGATGCGACGACAACGAGCAAGGTCGAAGTGCTCGAACGCCTGGGCGACCGCACGCTTCTCTATACGCGCCTCAAGGACGGCAGCACTTTGGTGGCCGAAGATATCGGCAATAGTCGCGTGGCCATCGGCGAGGAAATCGCGCTGATGCTCGACGGCACCCGCAGCCATATTTTCGATGTAGCGGGGCGCGCCTGGCATAATGAGGAACCAGGCCATGGCTGACGTTACGTTGTCGCAGGTTCGATCGGCCACCAGGGCCGGCACCCGGAACAAGGTGCAGAACATCAATGCTCCGCTGTGGCGCAACGCGCTTTTCGTTGCTCCCTATCTCTTCTTCTTTGTCACGCTGCTCGTCATACCCTTGTTCTGGGGCATGTGGCTAAGCCTGCACAAGGCAGATGCCTTTGGCACCGGACGCTTTGTCGGAATCGACAACTACGTGCGCCTGTTCCGTGACAAGATCTTCCTGCAGGTGGTTGGCAATACATTCTACTTCGTCTTCCTGACCGTGCCGGCTCTGGCCATTCTCGGGCTCATGCTGGCCCTGGCGCTCAACCGGAAGACGAAGACGGCGGCCGTCCTGCGCACGATCTATTTTTCATCGTCCGTGCTGTCGGTAACGATCGTGACGCTGATCTGGCGCATCGTCTTCATCGGCAACTTTGGCCTGCTTGCCACGATCTATGGCTGGTTCGGCGCGACTTCACCGGCATTCCTGTCCGATCCGAACCTTGCGATGATTGGCATTGCGATTGCGACGGTCTGGTGGTGCATCGGTTTGCCGATGATGCTCTTTCTCTCCGCACTACAGCAGGTGCCGGCGGAGATTTACGAGGCGGCCGCACTCGACAATGCCAGCCGCTGGCGCACGCTGCGATATATCACCCTGCCGTCGATCCGACGCACTTTCGTCCTCGTTCTCATCATTCAGGTCGTGCTTCAGTTCCAGCTGTTCGGCCAGTCGAAACTGATGACGCTTGGCGGCCCGAACAACGTGTCCAAACCGATCGTCTTTTACATTTACGAGGCTGCCTTCACCAAATGGGACCTTGGATTGGGCGCCGCGGCTTCCGAGGTTCTGTTTCTGCTGATCCTGATTGCTGCCATGGCGCAGTACTTCATCTCGCGCCGCAAAGGAGAGGAAGGATGAGCATGGGTTCCGCTGGCAATATGGTGGGTCGCTCGACTGGCGATCGGGTGATCCTGTTCCTTGCCATCCTCTGCGCTCTGATCATGATGGCGCCGGTGCTGTGGGTGATCGGGCTCTCGCTCAAGGACAACAAGGAATTGATGGCGGATATGAACGCCGTCTTCCATGCACCCTACACGATCAACAACTACATCAATATCCTTGCGACCTCGTCGGTCTTCCGCTGGATTTTAAACAGTGTCATTGTTGCCGGCGGTTTGACGATCATGACATTGATCCTGTCTTCGCTCGCCGGCTACGGCTTTGCGAGGCTGAATTTTCCCTTCCGCAATGTGCTGTTCATCATCGTGCTGCTCGGCCTTGCGGTTCCGGAACAGGCCGTCCTGATCGCCCGGCACCAGCTGTTCAGTTGGCTGAAGTTCCACAATACCTATCACGGCCTGATCCTGCCGGGTCTGTCGGCACCTTTCGGTGTGTTTCTGATGACGCAGTATTTTCGAGCCATCCCGAAGGAGCTCGACGAAGCGGCACTGCTCGACAATGCCAGCCGTTTCAAGATCTTCTGGGCGGTTCTGCTGCCGCTGACGATCCCGGCGCAGGCGACACTTGGCATTTTCACGTTCCTGGGCGCCTGGAATGACTACTTCTGGCCGCTGATTTCGGGAACGAAGAAGGAAATGTACACGCTGACGATCGGCATTGCCTCGACCCAGACCAACTTCGCACAATCCGAGGGCCTCGGCTTTTTGATGTCGCAAGCGGTCTTCGCCGGCGCACCGATCCTCGTTCTCTACCTGTTTTTCCAGAAATACATCGTGACCGCCGTCTCCGGCGCCGCCGTGCGCTGAAGAGACGGTATCGCGACGACGGTCGACACGCCCTTTGAGGCGGCAGCAGCCAACGATCAAAGAACTCAAGAGGAGGAGTTGGAATGACGCATGCTTTGAGGAAATACATGCTGGCCGCGGCATCGGTCATCGCCCTTGTCGGCGCGACGCCGGCCTTCGCCGCGACCGAGCTCACCGTCCAGCGCTTCTTCGGCGCCTGTGACGCGGATTTCGGGACCAACACCGACGTCAGCAAGGCCGTCGGCGAGTGCGGGATCATCACCTCGCTCATCAACAAGTTCAATGCCGACAATCCAGACATCCACGTCGCCGTGACCACGGTCGAGTGGCCGGGTTACGACCAGCTGACGGCACAGTTCGCAGCAGGGGACCCGCCCGATATCGTCACCATCCACCAGTCCGTGCTCGCGGACTATCAGTCCAAGGGCCTGATCATGCCGCTGGACGATCTGCTGAAATCGGTCGGTGTTTCGCCGTCCGATTTCACCGATGCCAGCCTTGGCGGCGTGACCAAGGATGGGAAGATCTACGGCCTGCCGATCGACAACTGGACCATGCTCTTCCACATCAACATGGACCTCTTCAAAAAGGCCGGTCTCGTCAATGCCGACGGAACGCCGAAGCTTCCGACCAGCGCGGAGGAGCTCCTGGCGCAGGCAAAGCAGTTCAAGGAAAAGACGGGCAAGCCCTATTTCGTACAGAACCTCGCCAACGAGGTCGCACTCTACACCCGCAATCTCTATACCTACCTTTTCCAGCAGGATGCCGACTTCTTCGCCGATCCGAAGAAGGTCAAGTTGAATACACCCGAAGCCAAGAAGGTTCTCGAGATGTACAAGGCGATCTATGACAACGGGGATACGACCAAGGATCTCGATTATGCTGCAAGCATCAATGCCTTCCTGAATGGTGACGGTGGTGTGCACCTGAACGGAACCTGGGTGATCGGCGATTATACGGCGTCTTCACAAAAGGCGGGCACCGCCCTCAACAAGGGCGGCTACGCGGTTTACCCCTATCCTCAGCTTTTTGCCGGCAAGAAGGCGCAATATGCCGACGGCCACAGCTGGGCCGTTTCGCAGAAGGATCGTTCGCCGGAGGCAACTGCCGCCATCGGCAAGTTCCTGAAATTCTTCCGCGACAACGATTTCGATTGGTCGCGGACCGGCCATCTGCCGGCTGTCAAGGCGGTTCTAGACTCGGCGCAGTTCAAGGCCCTGCCGCATCGTGACACGATATCGTCAATCGCTCAGCTCGGCACGCCGCTGCCATCGGCCGTTCAGCGCCAGTTTGCGATCCAGGATATTATCGGGCAGGAAATGAGCGCGGCGATCACCGGTCAGAAGGGCGTCGACGCTGCCCTTGCGGACATGGAATCCCGCATCAACGATCTGCTCGCCAACATCTAAGGCTCACATTCTCTCCGAGCCGAAGAGCAGATGCCTGCCGCCGGTCTCGCGGCGGGCATCGGCATAGCCGCCTTGCAATCCAGCCCTCGGATCGGATTTTGCGGATCTTGCTTTCGAAGAGTTGACCGTGTCGATGAACGTGATGGGGAATGGCTGAATCTCGAACCTTCTGATCTTGGAGAGGTCTGTGAGAGTTCATGCTGACGTCAGCATCTAATCAAAGCGCGTTTACGCTGTTGTGATCGAGGCGGATGGACAGACATGGTCGCGTCCGATCGACGCTTTCGGTTTGCATCAAGAGGCGTCCTGTTGTGGTGAGAATCCAGGCTGACCGGCCGCTCGGGTGACATCCGGCGGCCGCGCCCCATCTTCGGCCCGCTGACCGCTGCGGTTCCGCGCGATATTTTCAGCAACGGGCTGAACGTCGTGGTGATCAATCCCTGCCGCCAAGACTTTACTCGAGGCTTCATCATCCCACTTGCATCAAGATCGGCCGTGATTGGCGGTGACTGCTTCACGTCGTTCAAAACCACAGGAGAGTATGCATGTCTCAATCATTCGCAGGCAAGATTGCCGTCATTACCGGCGCGGCGTCCGGTATCGGGCTCGCCACCACCGAAAAACTCCTTTCGCTCGGCGCAACGGTCGTCATGGTCGACTGGGACGAAGCAAGCCTGACGGGGCTTGCCGAGAAATTCGGAAACAGGGCAGTCCCGCAGGTGACAAATCTGATCGATGCTGAAAGTTGCGCGGCAATGATCCCGGAGATTCTCAAGAAGGTCGATCACATCGACATTCTCTATTGCAACGCCGGCACTTACATCGGCGGCGACCTGACTGAGACGACGGGCGAAGCGATCGACAAGATGCTCAATCTCAACGTCAATGCCGTCATGAAAAATGTTCACGCGGTCGTCCCGCATATGATGGAACGCAAGACCGGCGATATTGTCGTCACCTGCTCGATTGCGGGCCATTTTCCGGTTCACTGGGAACCTGTCTATGCGTCCTCAAAATGGGCGATCACCTGCTTCGTGCAGACGATGCGGCGTCAGATGATCCCCTATGGGGTCCGGGTCTCCCAGGTTTCACCCGGTCCGGTCATTTCAGCGCTTCTTGCCGATTGGCCTGAAGAAAACCTGCGCAAGGCAAAGGAGTCAGGCAGTCTCATCGATCCAAGTGAGGTGGCCGATGCCGTCGAGTATATCCTGACGCGCAAACGCACAGTGACCATTCGCGATATTCTGGTTCTTCCCACCAACTTCGATCGCGTCTGAGGATCAGACGCGCTTTCACTCAACAGGGCGACATTCCCGACACAAGGGAACGCCGCCCATGGCATTCGCCTTGACACGCTCCGGGCTCGCCTTGAACGTCCAGATAGACCGAGAAACCAAACAGCCTCATGGGAGACAATTATGCAGTTCGCGGGAAAATCCGTTATTATCACTGGCGCGGGAAAGGGTATTGGCCGCGCCTGCGCGAAGATCATGGCGGAGCGCGGTGCGCAGGTGATCGCGCTTGGACGCACGGCCATCGACCTCGAAAGCTTAGGAGCGGAAATCGATAGTCGGTCTATCCTTGTCGATCTTGCCGACCCGGCGGCCACTCGTGCCGCGATGAAGGAGGCCGGGACTGCCGACTTCCTGATCAATAGCGCTGGAATCAACGTGCTCGAGACCAGCTTTGATATGACCGAGGCGGGATACGAGGCCGTGATGAGCATCAACTTGCGCGCCGCGCTGATCACCTGTCAGGAGTTTGGTCGTGCACGTGTAGCCGCCGGCGGCGGCGGCGCGATTGTCAACATCACGTCGATTGCCGGACACCGCGGCTTTCCAGAGCATCTTTGCTATGCGGCGTCGAAAGCCGGCCTCGAAGGGGCGACGCGTGTGTTGGCAAAGGAGTTCGGACCGCATGGCATCCGGGTCAATGCCGTAGCCCCGACGATCACGCTCACGGAGCTTGCGCTCAAAGCATGGAGCGATCCAGCCAAGTCGGAACCAATGATGGTGCGCCATCCAATTGGTCGCTTTGCTGAAGTTGACGATGTCGCGCGCACGATTGCGATGCTGCTTTCGTCTGATACGGCAATGGTGACGGGAACGGTTCTGACCGTAGACGGCGGCTTCCTTGCCACCTAAGGCCGTCGATCAAGCGAACGGTTTGATTTCACCGATGAGACACAACCTTTCGGGACGCCTTGTCAGGCCTCTGCGGTGCCGTTGATATTTTCTTGTGGTCGAAGAATGGAAACGGAGCTACGTGCAACGTCCGGTAGTAGTGCAAGACGAGAGACTTCGTCGGCCAAGCAGTCGGTTCGCTCATCGAGTGCGTAAGCTATGGATGCTCGGTCACGTTATCGACCTGGATTTTGGCAGCGATTTCGCCTCCGGCATATTTCGCCGAAAGACGCCTCGCCTTTTGAGCCAGCTTCTCCAAACGCGAACATATCTCGTCCATACTAAGGTCTTCGATCGCCTTGCGCGAAGATTTGGCCATACTAACCTCCGTATTGGGGCGAGCAAACTTGTTAGCCGCCTCTTAATTTTAGCCATATAGCGCTCGGTTTCGGATTGGCGAGGACAACCGTGGCCATCGCGACACGACATCGTATGCTCGTGCGCTGAGACGCCACGTTGCTCTTGGGTTATTCGGCCAGGGCCGCACGCTGCCCTGCCGCAAGCACGTCATCCATATTGTTGTGCAACGACTATTCGTGCGATGTTCTGCGCAGGCTGCGGCCTGAGAGGCGAGACATTGGATGACATGAGCGTATCACAGTCAGAGAGCGGCGGTTCGCGCAAGACCAGCCTTTATGAGGAGCTTCATGGGCGGCTCAAGAGAGAGATCCTTGCAGGAGCACTCCCCAAGGGGCTTGTGTTGAGTGAGGCGGCTCTTGCCGATCTGATGGGCAGCAGCAGGGCGCCGGTGCGCCAGGCATTGCAATTGTTGTTCGATGATGGATTGATCGCCCGGTTCGACGGACGCGGCTTTATCGTGGGTGCGGCCGGGACGCAGCCGACACGGCTCAACCTTGGCGACTATCTGGGCAAGTTGTTTGCTGCCGGTGACGACAGGCCTATGTTTGCCTGGCAGGCGCTTTATGAAGACGTAGAGCGCATCATCGTCCATCGTTCCTTCTTTGGCCGTTATCGCATCAATGAAAACGAGCTTGCGCGCCACTTCGGCGTCGGGCGCGGCGTGGCGCGCGATGTACTGCTGAAGTTGGAGACGCTCGGCATCACCGAAAAGGACGACAATTTTCGCTGGTCGATCGTGCCGCTCGACAGTCAGCGTATCCGCGATCTTTATGAGGTGCGTGCGCAGATCGAACCGGTGGCGCTCGCAAGCGCGCTGGACGGGCTTTCGACGGAGCATGTCGACGCTATGCTGTCACGCCTGTCTCAGGCGCTTGCGGACTATCCCGATGTTTCGGCCTCCACCATGTACGAGCTGGAGCTTGATCTTCATCAGCGCAGTCTCCAGGCCTGCCCGAACAAGGAGTTCCTGAACATCCTGAAGCGGACGCACTGCATTCTCACGCTCAGCAAGCATGTCGTCGGCAGCCGCATTAAAAAGCCCGAATATGAGCCATTCCTTGCCGAGCACATCGGTGTTTTCCGGATGGTGCAAAAACGCGATGAGGAGGGGTTGCGCAAAGCCATGCGCGATCACATCACGAATTCGCAGCCCAATGTGCTGACCCGCGCCGCCTATATCCGCGAACACTACCGACCCGACGAATACAGCTTCATTTCATAGATGGGTAGAGAAGCGGATCGCTCGATCCGCGTTTGATCGCGGCTCGGCTGCTACTGCACTTTGGACTTTCGCCAGCCGGCGGCTCGCGCGTCCGTCTCGCTGCAGAACCAGCGTTCGCCACGGGAATAATTCACCCGCGTCGCGTCATAGTTTTTCTGGCCCGGAACATAATAGATCCGTTCGCCAGAAGAGGCGCTGATATTGCCCTTGATATTGCAAGCCGGATCCGTGTCCGGCCGCACCGACAGGCTCAGAGGCTTCGAAGGCAACTTGTAGCTTCCTGCCATCGTGAAGGATGCGGCCAGACAGAGCGCGGCCAGTGCGACGAACTTAAACATTCTCGGATCTCCCGGTTGCGGGAGGCGTAGCAAACCGCGCTTTCGGTCCGGTTGAGGAGATCGGTCAAAGTCTAGATAAATTCAAGATGGCAGACGTAGCAACCAATTGCGAGCGGTCGCAAATGACTGAGAATGTTGAAAGGCGCCACCGCAGCACTGAATCAGGTGATCGCGCCGACCTGCCACGGAACAAATTCGTTGTCGCCATAGTCGAAGGTCTCGCTCAGCGTCTTTTTTCCGGAGGCGACAGCGATGATTTCTTCGAAGATCCGTTCGCCGGCCGCCTCGATCGTGTCGTCGCCGCTGACGATGTCGCCGCAGTTGATGTCCATGTCCTCGCGCATATGGTTATACATTTCGGTGTTCGTGGCGATCTTGACGCACGGCGCCGGCTTGAAGCCCGAAACCGATCCGCGACCCGTCGTGAAACAGATCACGTTGCAGCCGCCTGCCACCTGGCCGGTGACGGCGACGGGATCGTAGCCGGGTGTATCCATGAAGACGAAACCGGGTTCGTCAACGATCTCAGAATATTCGTAGACGGCCTTGAGCGGCATGGACCCGCCTTTGGCGACCGCACCCAGCGACTTCTCAAGGATCGTCGTCAAGCCGCCGAGCTTGTTGCCATAGGACGGATTATTGTTGAGCTCGGCGCCATTGCGGCGGGTATAATCGCGCCACCAGTCAATCCTCGAAAGGAGCTTCTCTGCAACCGCCGGCGTGACCGCGCGGCGTGTCAAAAGGTGCTCCGCGCCATAGATCTCCGGCGTTTCTGCCAATACCGAGGTTCCGCCATTGCGCACGAGCAGATCGGAGGCGTAGCCAAGTGCGGGATTGGCGGAGATCCCCGAATAGCCGTCTGACCCCCCACACTCCAGGGCGAGCTTGATACCCGAGAGCGGTTGAACGGTACGCTTGGCGGAATTCACCTCGGGCAGCATGTCGCGGATCATCTCGGATGCGGCGGCGATCGTCTTGCGAGTGCCGCCCAGATCCTGGATGGTCATGGTGCGCAACCGGTTTCCCTCTTCAAGCTTGTAGTGTTCGAGGATGGGCGCGATCTGGTTGGTTTCGCAGCCTAGGCCGATCATCAGGATGCCGCCGAAGTTCGGATGGCGCGCGTAACCCTGAAGGGTGCGTGCCAGATAACGATACCCCTCGGAATTGGTGTTTATAGCGCAGCCGCCGCCATGGGTGAGAGCCACCACGCCGTCGACGTTGTCGAAGCCATCCAAGCCGCCGGTGCGGTTGAAATGCTCGGCGATATATTTCGAGACGGTTGCCGAGCAATTCACCGTGGTGATGATGCCGATGAAATTGCGGGTGCCGACGCCGCCAGCACCTCGATCAAAGCCCAAGAAGGTCCGACAGTCCGCCTGCGGCAGCATACCTGACTCTTCAATGTCGACACTGAACTGATAGGGATGCTCGGACTCGATCACGGCCAGATTCTGCAAATGGACATGGCCGCCCGCCGGAATGAACTGTGTCGCAACGCCGATCGGTTGGCCGAACTTGCGGATCTCCTGTCCCGCCTGGATGTCACGCACTGCGATCTTGTGGCCACGCGGGATCTGGTCCACCGCAATCAGGCCATCAATGCCTGTCGGACTTCCCGCGCGGATCATGGCCCGCGCGACCGCGACATCGTCGATGGAATTGAGCAAGATGACAGGAGAAACGGCGGACATGGCAAATTCCATATGGGTTGGACTATTGTCTATTGCTAGCAATAGACAATTATTCGGTGGGAGACGTCAAGCATGATCCATGCTGGAGTCAACGCTCTACCTCTTAGTCGTGCGGCTGGCGCGCGAGCCAAACGCTGAGATCGGCCTCTGCCCGCTCAAGTGCATTGTGATTGAGCAGCTTTCGAAGAAACGCTACGGCAACCGCTCGCGTTCGCAGATTGAACCGGCCATCATCGTCCTGGCCGCCGATCGGCTGATAAACGCCGAGTTTGATGTAGAGCTGCTGCAAACGGTTCTGCACGCTCCGCACTGAGAGATTGCGCCTATTCGCGATGGCGCGATCGGTCAACCCAAGGGCGATGTCGACCAGGATTTCATATTCGGCCTCGGTGAAGCCGTTGGTGTTGCCGAGGCTCTTTTGCTGCATGCCGCGGACTTCGCGGTCAATCACGCACTGGCTCTCGATGAAGATGCTGCGGAGTGCCAGTTTCAGCCGGTCGTCAGAGGCGGATTTCAGGACATAACCATAGACGGCACCGGCCGGTACGATGCGCGAGACACCGCGAACATAGGCCTCGTCTGAGTAGTTTGACCAGAAGAGGATACGTGTCTCCGGTCGCTCTTTCCATATCGTGCGCGCAGCCTCGATGCCATTGCGTTGGCCCATCTGCAGATCCATGACGATGTGGGCGGATTTCCAGTCGCGGGCCAGCCGCTCGCCCGTGCCACCGTTTTCGGCCTCCAGCACGCCGTCACATTCAGGAAGGGCCGCGCGGATGGCTTCGCTGAGGTAGGAGCGATGAAGCGGATCGTCCTCGATGATCAGAACCTTCATGCCGTCGCGCTCTCCGATGGTTTGGCGGCGATCGGCAAACTGACGCTGACCAGCGTTCCTCCGGTTTCCGCCTTTGCCTTGATCGCGAAACGCGCCGAGATAAGGCGCGCTCGAGTTCTCATATTTTCTATGCCGCCTCCAGATAATCTGCGGGCGTTTCCGAGCCCGACACCGTCGTCCATAACCTCAATGGTCAATGCGCTGTCGGACGCTTTCAACTGGACCTCTATACTGCTCGCTTGAGCATGCCGGATTGCGTTGTTGATGGCTTCCTGGCCGATGCGCAAGAGCGCGATGGAAACGGATTGTTCAAGGCAATCAATGGCGCCGCCGGTCACGTCTTTCAGGGACCATGTCAAAGTGGCCCCACTTTCCTGGATGGATCGTTCCAGGTGGTTCTCAACCGCTTGCGCGAAGCCGAACAGTTGAAGGACAGAGGGTTTGGCTTCCTCAATGATCTGGCGAAGATCGTGCATGCTATGTTGCAATCCGCGAAACAGCGGCTCAAGTGCTTCACCTGTGACATCTGGTTGGCGTGCGAGGCGCTCCAGTCGACGTGAGAGACGGGTTAGATCGGCAAGGATTTGGTCGTGCAGGTCCATGCCGATGCGCTGACGCTCGGCTTCGAGCGCCTCGGTCAGTTTCAGGGCGCCAAGTCGCAGACCCTCTTCGCGCGCGCGGGCTTCCGCTTCGACGATTGCCGAGCGCTTCGCCTGATCGGCGGCGCGGATGGCAAAGAAGTGAGGGGCCAGGAGATCCGCAATGACGCGCGCATTTTCGATATCTTCCATCGTATAGAGGCCGGTCCGGTGGCTTGAGCAGGAGAGGGCGCCAATTACGTGACCCTGAACCTTAAGAGGCACATGCAGACGGCTATGCAGTGACTGATGAAAGATCGGATGCGAGAAGGCGCCTTGGAAATGAAACTGCGGATCGCTCCAGGCGTCATCGGTCAAAAGGTAGTCGGTCTCACCCCAAAGAAGTGTCCGGATAGGGCTATTGCTCACGGGTGCTGGAAAGCGGCGCCCCCAATCCGTCTCAAGTCCGGTCTCGTATGCGGTGTGGAATTGCTCATCCACCAGAATGATGCAGACGTCCAGATGATCATGCGGGATGACATGGCTGATTTCAGCGGCAACCGATTGGATAACGGAATGAAAGTCGAGTTGACCGGCGAGTAGCCTCGATATGTTGAGATAGTGGTCGAAGACCGATGCCGGCGCCAGATTGCGCAAAACAAGCCCTCCCAGGCAGCATGTCGATCGCTTCTTCTCCGATCGATCTCAATTGCGAATTCTACGCTATTAAGCGCCTATCCGAGCTATACGTCCTGCGGATTTGCGCATTTTTTCTGCGGGATCCCGCAACGTCTCACCCGTTAAGCGCCTGTACAAGCATAACAATCTCGGACATCCTACTTTTACTGAGGGGGGAACCTTCAGTGCAAATATTATTTTCGATCGGTCGTTGAGGAGCGCCTTCGAAAATCTTGGCCCGGAAGTGGAAGTACGGGCTCTTTTGGGAGGAAAATATGAATATTGCGAAGATGCTTCTGGCATCCGCCGCCATCGCTTGTGTTGTCGTGCCGGGTTCCGCTTTTGCAGACACATCATCCAAGAAGATTGCATTGTCGAATAATTATGCCGGCAATTCATGGCGTCAAGCCATGTTGACCAGTTGGCAGAAGGTGACCGGCGATGCGGTCAAGACGGGCGTTGTTGCCGCTGCCGATCCTTTTACGACGGCAGAAAATCAGGCGACCGAGCAGGCCGCGCAGATCCAGAACATGATCCTGCAGGGCTATGATGCGATCGTCATCGATGCCGCGTCTCCGACTGCGTTGAATGGTGCCATCAAGGAAGCCTGCGACGCCAAGATCGTCGTCGTTTCCTTTGACGGTATCGTCACTGAACCCTGCGCATGGCGTATCGCCGTCGATTTCAAGGGCATGGGCGCCAGCCAGATCGATTATCTCGCCAAGAAGATGCCGAAGGGTGGCAATGTGCTGGAAATTCGCGGGCTTGCGGGCGTCTCTGTCGATGACGAGATTTCCGCCGGCATTCATGACGCAGCGGCCAAATATCCGCAGTTCAAGATCGTCGGCTCGGTTCATGGCGACTGGGCACAGGACGTCGCACAACGCGCCGTGGCCGGCATCCTGCCGAGCCTTCCCGACATCGCAGCGGTCGTCACCCAGGGTGGTGACGGATATGGTGCAGCCCAGGCATTCGCCGCTGCAAAGCGCACGATGCCGACGATCGTGATGGGTAACCGGCAGGATGAGCTCGCCTGGTGGAAGAAGGAAAAGGATGCCAGTGGCTATGAGACCATGTCGGTTTCGATTGCTCCGGGTGTCTCGACGCTCGCATTCTGGGTAGCCCAACAGATCCTAGACGGCCAACAGGTGAAGAAGGATCTGGTCGTGCCGTTCCTGCGCATCGACCAGGATAATCTTGAACCCAACCTTGCGACGACGCAGGCCGGTGGGGTCGCCAATGTCGAATACACACTGGACGACGCAAAGAAGGTTATCGCCGCAGCGAAGTAATCACGTAGTCCGAATAGGAAGCCCGGCGCTGCCAATCAAAGGCGGTGCCGGTTGGACCCAACGCCCGGCCGGACGATCCATGGTTTCAGTCAAAGACAATAGCGTGATGGAAGAGAATACCGAGCAACAAGCTGTCGTCTCGGTCAAAGGCATCAAGATGCATTTCGGTGCCGTCAAGGCGCTGGATGGTGCCGACCTCGCCATTCATGCCGGCGAATGTATTGGACTCGTTGGACACAACGGCGCCGGCAAATCGACGATCGTCAACGTCATCAATGGTGGCCTCAGCCCCCATGAGGGAACGGTCGCCTATGATGGCGACGCCAAGATGCATGGCGTTAATGCGGCCCGCGCGCATGGTATTCGCTGCGTCTTTCAGGAGCTTTCGCTCGCTCCCAATCTGACCGTGGTCGAAAACATGCGCATCGTGCATCATGGCCTCTCCGGCTGGAATTGGCGTCGACGGGCAGCTGCGATTGTTGGTGCCAAGCTTGACGAGATCTTTGCCGGTCACAAGATCGACGTCATGCGCACGGTCGGCGAGCTTTCCATCGCCGAACGCCAGATGGTGGAGATCGCGATTATTTTCGCGACCGGCACTGAGAGGCCGAAACTCGTTATTCTTGATGAGCCGACGTCATCGCTCGATGCGGGGCTCGCGGCCCAGCTGATGGCCTATGTACGCGACTTCGTCCAAGCTGGCGGCGCGGTGATGCTGATCTCGCACATCCTTGGCGAAATCCTGACAACCGCGAGCCGTATCGTGGTCATGAAAGACGGCCGCATCGTTGCAGATCGCGCCGCGCGGGACTTCGGTGTGAAGAGCCTTGTCCAGGCAATGGGTAGCGTCGTCAAGGAACAGAACCGCAAGCGCAAAGATGGGGAGCGCGCCGCTACGCCGCAGATCCTTGCATTGCCTCCGCGTGGTGGGCGAGGCCTTCGCTTTGAAGCTCGCAAAGGAGAGGTGATCGGTCTTGCTGGTCTCGCCGGGCATGGTCAGACCGATATGCTGCTCGACCTTCATCGCTCGCTATCAAGCAGCTGGTTTCCCGGCGGAAGAGATAGCATTGCCTTCGTCGCCGGCGACCGTAGCCTGAACGGGACGTTTCCTGTGTGGAGCATCCTGAAAAATCTCAGCGTCGCGTCCCTTGGCGATCTGTCGAAGGTGTTCCTGATCGATAGACAGCGGGAACACAGCCTTGGCGCGGACTGGAAGCGGCGGATCGAGATCCGAACACCGACCATGGCAAACGGCATTCTGTCATTGTCCGGCGGCAACCAACAAAAGGTCCTGTTTGCGCGCGCCCTGGCGACCACGTCGCCTATCGTGCTCATGGACGATCCCATGCGCGGCGTCGACATTGGCACCAAGCAGGAAGTCTATCAAATCCTGAACGACGAGGCTTCGGCTGGCCGGACCTTCGTCTGGTACTCCACGGAAATGGACGAAATCCGCCTTTGCGACCGTGCCTACGTGTTTCGCGACGGCGCAATTGTCGCGGAGCTCGTCGGAGACGATATCACGGAGGAAAATGTGCTTGCAGCGTCCTTTGACGGAGAGGGCGCATGATCCGTCCATCGTCCTCAACCCTGCGCCTCCTGATCCCGGCTCTTTCGCTTGGCGTCTTGCTGATTGCGGTCTTTTATCTTCAACCACGGGCGATGAGCTATGTCGGGCTCAATCTTCTTTTCAATCTCGCAGTGCCGATCGCGTTGGCGACGATTGCCCAGATGATGATCATGGCAGTCAATGATCTCGATCTGTCGATGGGAGCATCTGTGAGCTTTACCGCCTGTGTCGCGGCGACCTATTTACAGTCGTCGCCGCTTCTCGGTGTCCTCATCCTGGCCGCAGCGATTGCTGTCTATGCCGTCATGGGCGTGATTATTTATGTCAAGGACCTACCATCGATCGTTGTCACCCTTGGCATGAGCTTTGTCTGGGGTGGCCTTGCGGTGCTGTTACTTCCGGCACCTGGGGGAACTGCCCCTGACTGGGCTCGCTGGTTGATGACGTCAAAGCCGCCATTCGTCCCTGTGGCAATCGTAGCAAGCGTCATTATTGCGCTTGTCTCTCACCTGATCCTCATGCGCTCTTCTTTCGGCGTTCTCATCCGTGGGGTCGGCGGCAATCAACGCTCGCTTCAGCGAGCCGGTTGGTCTGTCCTGGGCTTGCGTGCGGCAGCATACGGCCTCGCTGGTCTGTTTGCTGTGCTATCGGGCATTGCGCTGGTTGGGTTAACGACTTCCGCGGATGCAAATATTGCTTTGCGCTACACGCTGCTGTCGATCGCCGGCGTCATACTGGGTGGCGGTGAATTCATCGGTGGTCGTGTCTCGCCGGTCGGGGCCGTCATCGGTGCCCTGACATTGACCCTGGCGGGTTCGTTTCTGTCATTCCTGCGGATTTCTCCGGATTGGCAGATCGGCGCGCAGGGCGCCATCCTGATCATCGTTCTCGCCTTGCGGCTTCTGCTCAACCGCGTCGAAAAGCGGGAGAAACACGTATGATCGCCCTCCGCATGCTCGGCAAAAAGCCATGGACCTGGTCCTTTCTTGCCACGACCATCGTCTGGATTGTGACCGTTCTCTTTACAGGTGGGGCGAGTTCGATAGGCCTGTCGCAGGCGGCCCTGACATTCGCAGCCTTCTCCGTGATCGTCGGGATCGGGCAGATGTTTGTCATCACGCTCGGACCGGGGAATATCGATCTGTCCGTACCCTCCACCATGACGCTTGCCGGGACAGTGGCGCTGAAGCTGATGAATGTCGAGGACGGTATGATCGTGCCCGGCCTCTTGGTGTCGATCCTGATCGGACTTGGCGTCGGCATCGGCAATTATGCGCTCATCAAGCTTTTGCGCATCCCGCCGATCATCGCGACGCTTTCGATGAGCTTCATCATCCAATCGACGGCCATATGGAGCAATCGTGGCCTGCGCATCAAACCGCCGGAGCAATTGGCCGATTTCACGACGTCAGGCTTCCTTGGCATTCCAAATATCGCGCTCGTTGCGCTCGTGCTCTCGCTGCTTGCCTGGGTCTTGCTGGAGCGGACGATCTACGGCCGGTGGATCTCGGCAATCGGACAAAGCATGTTTGCGGCGCGCATGGCAGGCATTCCCGTCGATGGGACGCGGCTGGTGACCTATGTGCTCTGCGCCATTCTGGCGTCGATCTGCGGCTACCTGCTGGCGAGCTTTTCCGGCGGTGCTGCCCTAAACATGGGGGCCGAATATTTGTTGATGTCGATTGCCGTGGTCATCATCGGCGGAACCGCGGTGGCCGGAGGAGACTCGAACGTTCCGGGGATATGGGGCGCCTCGCTCTTCATGTTCCTGGTCGTGTCCATGCTCAACACCTATGGGTTTGGCGCTGGCCCGAGGCTCGTTTTGACTGGCCTTATCATCATTGCAGTCATCCTTGTTGCCGGCGGCCGCCCAGGCGGCGGCCGCTGACACCAATTCCTCCCAATTTCAGGACCTTCGAAATGCCGCATGACGTGTCGCCCCTCTATGAGATTTACGATTCCCCCTTCCGCAATCTTGTGGTGCCGAGTGCCGGACTGGACGAGCTCGATTCCGATTGCCGCTGGGCCGAAGGACCCGTCTGGTTTGCTGATACCGGGTGTCTGATCTGGAGCGACATCCCGAATGAACGCATGTTGCGCTGGGTGCCAGGCGGAGGTGTGTCGATCTTCCGCTCGCCATCGAATTTTGCCAACGGCAATACCCGCGATCGCCAGGGCCGCTTAGTGTCCTGCGAACATGGCGGCCGCCGGGTGACCCGTACCGAGACTGATGGTTCCATCACCGTTCTTGCGGACAGCTATAAGGGCAAACGTCTGAATTCACCCAACGATGTCGTCGTGCGCTCGGATGGAACCATTTGGTTCACCGATCCGACCTACGGCATCCTGTCAAACTACGAGGGTTACAAGGCCGAACCTGAGCAGATAACACGCAATGTCTACCGGCTTGATCCATCGACAGGCGCGCTTGAGGTCGTGGTCGACGATTTCGGCCAGCCGAATGGTCTGGCCTTCTCGCCTGACGAAACCAGACTCTATGTGGCGGATTCTGCCGCGAGCCATGATCTCAGCGCTCCGCGACACATTAGGGTTTTTGATGTCGTGAATGGTAGAACCCTGACAAATGGCCGCGTTTTCTGCAAGATCGACGCCGGCATCCCGGACGGGTTTCGGGCTGATATTGAGGGCAATATCTGGACAAGCGCGGGTGACGGCGTTCACTGCTTCGCGCCGGAGGGTACGCTGATCGGCAAGATCAAGATTCCTCAGACGGTGGCCAATCTCACCTTCGGTGGTCCGCGTCGAAATCAGCTGTTCATCGCCGCTACGCGTTCGGTCTATCGTGTCTTCACCACAGCGACCGGTGCGCAAATGCCCTGAAGGTGCTCGAGAACAAATCGGCACCTCCAATTCCGGCTGAAAACTCGATAGTTCGTTCGCGATTGCGCCTCCATGGATTTCTGCGAGCTTATTGCGACGAAGGGAGCGCTTGTGAGTGCACAGCAGGACTGGCGTCACGGTACAACAGCACAGAGCCCCGCTTGGAGAGGGTGTTGCGAACGCCGTATTGATCCGTTGCCGGTTTGGCGACGCGGCTCGCATTACCTCTCCAGCCTCAATCCCTTATTGAGGCCACGCTTCAGCTGCTGCTGGCGAGACAACTCGGCACGCTGAGCTCGATCTGTTATCCGCGCAATTGCCCGAATCCGCTCGATCTCGATTGTGGCCTTTGCCCCAAGCCGCAGATTGTCGGGTGCAAGGTCACGTGAATCTGAGCTCCTAAACCGCCGTTTGAGCGCTTGAGCGACCTGGGTTGCCTCGGTGAGTGCCTCCCTCCCGGCCAGGCTGCCGGATAGGCGCGCAAGAAACTTGGGCCGCTCGGCATGGGGCAGGGCATCGAACCCCCTGAGAATGGCCTCGCTGCGTTTCGTCAGGCCTGGAACTTCGATGACATCGCGCTTTTCGCGCTTCCAGACTTCTGAACGGCGCTCGGATTCCAGCCAGCGCTCCCATCGCTGGCCGATCGAGGCGATATGGTGACCAAGCGCCTTAGCATGATGACGAGCCAGCTTGCGATTCCTGCTGTCGCCAAGGATGCCCGATCTGCCACGCAGCTCTCCGAACTGCTCAGGGTTCTGGGTTACTCGTTGTGACAAAAGCTCCCTATTGACGCCCTCCTGGAGAATGGCGGCGGCGAGCTTGCCGGCCACTCCATCCGGATTGGCATAGACATGGCCGCACACGGAGCGCACCGCCTCCATCGCTCGGTCAAACTGCGGTCGTGCCCGCTCACGTGCGACCTCTTCGACGCTTTTGCTGTAATGCGTGATCGCTGGCACTAGTGGCTCGAGCTTGCCCACCATGTTGCGAGTTGGCGGTCCGAGGTCGATCTCACCGTGGAGATTGGTGTCGTCGCCAAGTCCTCGCCTGTCGGCAAAGGCCCGAGTGTAGTTAAGCGTTGTCTCCTTGGCGCCCGACCGGCTCATGGTGGCGCCAAGCGCCTTCATGTCCTTCAGTTCATCGCGGCCGGCATAGAGCTTTGCAGCGTCGCGATGGCGCGTCATCGCCACATAGGTGAGGTGCCGATCCATGGTGGCAGACGCGATGACAAAAGCGCGATCGACGGCCGACCCCCTGCGATTTGTGGATCGTCGTCGCATAGTCATGATCAAAGGCTTGGTAACGATCAACCGGTAGGGTCAAGGCACGGGTGCCTTCTCTCCGGTTGCCGTTGAGCCTGATCTGTATTGCGTCCGGTTCGACGGCCGGCACCGTCCGCAGCATGCCATTCTTTACGGCAAGATTACAGAAATATTAGGCGAAAAAGGCTCTAAGCTTCACAGGCAGGAGAGGAGGTGCCGATGCGTCAAGAATTTGAATCTGGCGAGCCGGATCGATTCAAATCTCTCATTCGACGCAGAAGCACCTTCTCGGCATTCTCCGGACATGGTCACTCAGCCCTACAGCGCCTACACCACAATAACATTGTTATGACCTATATGGCCATTCGCAAACACCAATCAGCATGAGTTTCCGGGGATGATCGGCGAGGCGTTTGATCTCATCGGTTTTTTCGCTGCGGGTATTATTCACCGCGGCGCTGGTTCCAAAAAAAACGCAGGTAAATGGAAAGCTGGCTCACACCATAAGCTGCGTATCCACGGAAATTTGTGACGGATCTCCACAGTATGCTGCAATGCTTATTGCAAAATTCTTCAATGAAATTAGAATTGCTAACTGGGCGCTTCTTGTTTAAGTATCAGTCAAAGGGCGTCGACAAACTCAGGGGCTGCGTAACGAGACTGATTGGCTAAACTTCCCGTAGTCGTTTTCTTGAATTTGTCCAAAATCGGCCGCTTATGCAGCTTTAAGTCAGTCTCAGGGAAGTTGTAGGCTTTTTGAGTATTCGGTATTGTGATGTTGGCATTTGATTTCGGTTAACGTCCGCTCAGTGCCTGATGGGGTAATAGGTGATTTTGTTCAATGCCAGAAGAAATTCAACGCAATGTTAGCAAGCATACGAGCTTGCATGAGTTGGCTCAGCTTTACAGAGCTTCGAAAGACGATGACTACTTGACTTTTTACGAGCGCAATTTTTCTGAAAGCCGCAGCATGTTTAGAAACGTGCTGGAGCTTGGAGTGCAGGGTGGCGGCTCTTTAAAAATGTGGCGAGACTACTTTCCTAACGCTCAGGTCTATGGGGTGGATATTGCGGATTGCTCATCAGTGGCAAGGGGCGAGCGCATATCGTTCTATCAAGGGCGTCAAGAAGATCAAGATTTCCTGAAATCGATTACTCATAGAATTCCCGATGGAAAGTTCGATTTGATCATCGACGATGCGTCTCACTTTGGCTTATATTCTAAGCTAACCTTCAAGCACCTTTTTGATGAGCATTTGAAACCCGGCGGTATTTATGTCATCGAAGATTGGGGAACGGGATATTGGGATGAATGGCCCGACGGAGGGCGGTATCAGTACGTCCCTCATGAAACGGAAAATCCCCACCAGAAGGAAACGAAGTTTATTTACCAGCAGGATGAAGCTACGGGATTGTTGCCAAAGCTCTTCCATAGCCATCAGTTCGGAATGGTCGGCTTTGTCAAACAGTTGGTCGACGAAGCACATCATGGTGCTATAAAGAATTCTTATCCGCGACGGGTCTCCAAATTCGAAAGCATGGCTATCACGGAAGGTGTGGTCCTCATTAGAAAGCGGCAATAGGTAACTGTGATATGGCGTGACAAGGCTGCCATATTAAGATTTGGCGATGCAGTTGAAATACCGAGCAAACACCGGGAAATACTTTACAGAATAGTCAAGAGATTATGGAAAGTCATTGCACTCACTTGCCAAGTTATTGATGAGCTCAACTAAGTGTGCCTGACGCTCGCCGTTCGGCCAAAGTCTTGAATACTCCTTCGATGAAGAGAAGGACATCTAGACGTCTTCGAGTTGTATGCCGGCTGCTGATCACCGACAAAACCGCATTTTCTGACTAACGTCCGCGCTTGTGCAGAATCAAGGCTAGATTATGGTCTACACTCTGCTACCCCATAGTTTGTCAACATCCAGATCACTGAGAGCATCAGACAACTGGCGTGGTGAGTAAGCAAGCTCAATAGGAAGAATAGTTCCCCACTTAAGTGGGGAAACGCGCTCTGCTTGCGCGCCGATGTTGAACACGACAGGAGGTATTCTTAACTTAATCGCGAACGACAGCGAATAACAATATGTTTCGGCGCAGATACTCGGTATGAAAACGAGGTCCGGTTTCAACTTAGAGATTATATTCAACGCGTCTTGTTCATCTCGATACCTGCCAGTGATGGTGACATCAAGACTTCTAAGGTAGTTGTCGTTGTTACTGTACCCGACGATCGTGTATTCTAAAGGAAGGCTTCTCAGTTTTGCGTCCGCAGCTAACGCAGCGATAACATCACTGCCTTTGTGAACAGAGATCGCACCAATTACCGCAATTCTTGTTGTGCCGCCGACCTTCTGCCTCTGGGCCATGGGAACGTCCGGAAGATGATCTGTATGTGGAACCAGTTTGAAGTTAACAAGTGGAAATTCTCGCTGCAGAAGAGTTTTCGCCGTTTGGCTTGGTATCTCTACTCTGCTCGCCGTCGCTAGAAATTCACCATAGGACGTCAGTCTTTCATCTGGATGACAAGCGTCAATGCATTCTCCGTCAATCATAGTTAGCCATGCGCGTCGCTCATTGATGGTCGGATTTGGTATGTAGACTTTATCGGGGCGCAGCAGAGATGAATGATGACTTATAGGGGAATAATCGTGGCAAATATAAATATACGGTACACCGCTAGCTTTTATCATTGTCAACAGCTGCCTGTGCCAATACCAATCTAACCCAGCCAGGCTGTTAACGTGTAGTACTTCTGGTGCTAGACGGCAGACTATTGAAATAAGCAAATCAGACTCGGTTCGAAGATCAATATCAGCCAGGTTCGGTAGAAACAACTTGCCATCGGTATCGATTGTCACCTGGTGTCGATCATGCACTCTTAATGTGACGTAGGGTTTCTTGTCGGCTTTCAAACTCCCTCGCAATGCACGGAGATAGGTTTCCACGCCGCCTCCCAACTTGTGGCTAATAAAGATTGTGCAGCCGATAAGCGAATTTGCAAGTCTCTCGAGATCTAAGCGCCGACGTAAATATCTCTCGGGATCCGCCGCGGCATGTGCACGCACAAGAGACATATAGTTTGGATGCTTTCGCTCAAGTGCGACCTCACCCTTTCGCATATTTTCTTTCTTCGTAGTGGAAAATGAGACTGAACCTTTGTGGAAGACAAATACGTCGCCGGCAACTAGATTCTTATAGCCCTTATTCAAGGCTCGCATACAAAAATCGTTTTCTTCTCCGTAACCCATTTTAAAAGCGTCCGCATCCAGTAAGCCAATTTGGGCTATTGCATCGCGCTTAATATAGAGACAGAAGCCCACCCCTGTTGGCGCTTCGATAGCCAGTCCGGCGTTCGCTGTCCGGGCCATTGAGTCCAATTGCAGCGGTGTGCATTCTAGCGCAAGGGAATTGTCGCGATTAGTGAGTGGATAGCTGCAGATTGTCGCATTATTTGAGAGCGGCGTTACTGTTGCAACTCTCTCGTCGGATGCATGTTTCTTTAATCGAGAATACCAGCCAGGGAATACATACGCATCGGAGTTGAGTAGTACAACGTCACGATTCTCGCCAAATTTTTCAATCGCAAAATTACATGTTTGAACAAAGCCACGATTTATAACGCTCGCATGATACACGAAGAGGCCCAGGTCAGCGAGTTTTGACAACATTCTATTAATTGCGTCGTCGGGACTATTATCGTTCAAAACTAATACGCAATAGCGGTCATCTCCTCTTGAGGCGAGAGCTTGGTAAATTGCGGTTAAAGTCTCCTGTAGTCCTTTAAAAACCGGAATTACTACAACAGCTTCCGTGTCGGCTTCTATTTTGGCTGGACGAAGAGCGTTCCATTCGGATTCGGTTGGGATGAATCCTTCAAACCAAAATCGATCGCTAATTGGATTAGTGGGTGCGCCAATGGCTTTACCGGCCGCTACAAAATGGGCGAGCGGAAATTCGCTGCTCGCCATGTTTGGATTGCAGGATCTATAAAATCCGCAATCAAAAAAAGGATTGGGGCTTCGCCCTTCCTTCCAACCAAACAACGAATAGTGCGCATAACCGTTATCAGTTGCCGAGCTGACATCAGCATAGTTGCCCAAATAATAGTCATTGTCGAACTCGCCATTCATTGCACTTTGGACAATTTCATATGACGTGGTTGTGCCCATCAACTGCGAGAGTTGGGCTCCGATCTTCTCAGTTGGAAACTTTTCATATTTCTCTCGTAAGTGATCAAACGTCGCAAATACTTTGCTAGTTCTATTGGTACGAATCGCCCGTTCGAATCCCAATTTCGCCCGTAGAGCTATTTGGTTAACGTTGAGAAATGAGAGAATATGCAATTTATCAACGATCCCATGAGGTGCGAGGTCATGAATAGAATTTCGTTTCTATTCGCGACACTATCTGTCCTGAAATTTGATTATTTGCAACGGAACATTCAGTCAGACAGCGCGCATGCCGATCATTGCATAGCGCAATAAACCGCCAAAACAAGATCGTAGTCTAAAATGCATGCTCGCTTTTTGGGAGTGTCTAAACTATCGAGATCCAACGGTTAGGGGTAAGGGAAAGCGCGACTTTATTGCTCAGCGGGGGTGTTGCCGTGTTCATGCTTGAGCAGGTTTAGTACTCCCCCTGCTGCGGATGCAGAGCCAGCATCAAGTCCTTAAGCCCCCGGCTGCCGTCGCGGTTGCCGGTAGCGGCGACGGCGGTGAAGATGCGTTGGGCATCATCGTACATTTTCAGATTGAGATAACTGTATCCGCGCAACACCATCAGGTCGGTGCGTTCCTGTTGGAGCTGTGAGCGCTGGTCGAGATAGAGCAGGGCCTCGTGGTAGCGTTTGCCGTTGAAGGCTGCAAGGGCGCGGTCGGCAAGGATGGCGACCTGCAGCTCGGCGGCCCGTTGATGATTCATCGGAGCCTTGGTCGCCGCGACGGCGGCGTTGTTGGCGAGCCCGGCGCGCAGATAGGCAAGGCTCTGTCCATAGGCCGCTTCTTCTCGCGATTTGGAATCGCTGTTGTTCAGCGCGACGCCAAAGGCTTCGACGGCTTCCATTGGCCGGTTGAGGTTCATCAGGCACCAGCCATGCGAGAGCGCATTGGACGGCGACAGAAGCTCTGCATTGATGGTGGTGGTACGTAAGCGCCGTCTCCGCCCCATTGGATTGGCTGTATTTTGAGGCTTGCCGCGTGTGGGAGAAGGTTTCCAGGTTTATCTGGAGATTTGCATGGCGGATGATGGATTTGTTGGGCGCTACGAAGTTG
>NZ_JAELUG010000822.1 GCF_016429255.1 Rhizobium sp. ASV8 | reverse complement strand
CCCCCCCCCCCCCCCCCCCCCCCCCCCCCCCCCCCCCCCCCCCCCCCCCCCCCCCCCCCCCCCCCCCCCTTTTTTTAAAGCATAAGACGTAATACGAGATTTAATAGACCGTCTCGTGGGCTCGGAGATGTGTATAAGAGACAGATTATATATAGTTGGAGTTTACTGAATTGGGGAAATTTGTAATGGGATGGGGATCGTGCCTACAGCTTAACTTACATATGTGTAGAAGAATTTGAGAGGGGTTCAGCCTGTCTCTTATACACATCTGACGCTGCCGACGACGTGTCGTGGGTGTAGATATAGGTGGGGGCCGGAGAATTAAAAAAGGGGGGGGGGGGGGGGGGGGGGGGGGGGGGGGGGGGGGGGGGGGGGGGGGGGGGGGGGGGGGGGGG
>NZ_JAELUG010000821.1 GCF_016429255.1 Rhizobium sp. ASV8 | reverse complement strand
CCCCCCCCCCCCCCCCCCCCCCCCCCCCCCCCCCCCCCCCCCCCCCCCCCCCCCCCCCCCCCCCCCATCCACCCCCCCCCCCCCCCCGCCACCCACCCCCACGACACGTCGTCGGCAGCGTCAGATGTGTATAAGAGACAGATTGAGGACAGCGATTGGGAAGGCATCATCGAATGCCTCGGCAGGAATTTCCCGACGCGCCCGCGCAGCTACTGGGAGCGGGCCGTCGCCCGCATGGAGAAGAGGCCCTGTCTCTTATACACATCTCCGAGCCCACGAGACGGTCTATTAAATCTCGTATGCCGTCTTAGTCTTGAAAAAGGTGGGGGGGGGGGGGGGGGGGGGGGGGGGGGGGGGGGGGGGGGGGGGGGGGGGGGGGGGGGGGGGGGGGG
>NZ_JAELUG010000820.1 GCF_016429255.1 Rhizobium sp. ASV8 | reverse complement strand
AGGCTTTTATCATCATAATTTTTACTTACCAATTACCCACTCTAACATCCGCCTTCAACCACTTCACCCAATCCAAATCCTCTACCTTAAGCAAACTGAGAGAAACACCCTTCATATCTAAAGAAGTCAACAGCGTACCAACCTTTACGAACTCCACATGTAATCCTTCCAGTTCACACAAACGGCGAATGTCATTTGCGAAAATGTATTGTTCCATTAATGGAGTTGCGCCGAGTCCATTAATAAGGATAGCGAAGTTGTCTCCTTTTCTCCAGCGGTAAATACTTTTTAGTTTGTTCATCAGTTCAATCGCTAATATTTCAGAAGAGGATAGTGCTTCTTTACGGTAACCATTTTCTCCGTGAATGCCGACGCCGTAAAACACTTCATCATCG
>NZ_JAELUG010000819.1 GCF_016429255.1 Rhizobium sp. ASV8 | reverse complement strand
CCCCCCCCCCCCCCCCCCCCCCCCCCCCCCCCCCCCCCCCCCCCCCCCCCCCCCCCCCCCCCCCCCCCCCTTTTTTCCAGCACAAGACGCCATCCGCGATTTAATAGACCGTCTCGTGGGCTCGGAGATGTGTATAAGAGACAGATTCTCGGACGTTATATTTTTAGGCAGGCTAGAGAAAGAGTGGAGGCCCGGCATGGCGGAGGTCGGTGGACATATTTGTGTGAAGTTGCGGCCCACGCCTTTAATAACTGTCTCTTATACACATCTGACGCTGCCGACGACGTGTCGTGGGGGTTGGTGGCGGGGGTGGGGGGGGGGGGGGTGGAGGGGGGGGGGGGGGGGGGGGGGGGGGGGGGGGGGGGGGGGGGGGGGGGGGGGGGGGGGGGGGGGGG
>NZ_JAELUG010000818.1 GCF_016429255.1 Rhizobium sp. ASV8 | reverse complement strand
CCCCCCCCCCCCCCCCCCCCCCCCCCCCCCCCCCCCCCCCCCCCCCCCCCCCCCCCCCCCCCCCCCCCCCCTCTGTCACGCAGAAGCCGGCATACGCGATTTAATAGACCGTCTCGTGGGCTCGGAGATGTGTATAAGAGACAGGTACAGAAGTAATAAACCCACCTCAAAGGCCCGACCCAAGCCAGCGGGTTCATAAAGAGGGTCTTCAACGAAGCCTTTTGTCATTCTTTTGGACACGCCCCTTGCCCCTGTCTCTTATACACATCTGACGCTGCCGACGACGTGTCGTGGGGGTAGATCGAGGGGGGGGGCGGGGGGGTGAGAGAGGGGGGGGGGGGGGGGGGGGGGGGGGGGGGGGGGGGGGGGGGGGGGGGGGGGGGGGGGGGGGGGGG
>NZ_JAELUG010000817.1 GCF_016429255.1 Rhizobium sp. ASV8 | reverse complement strand
ATTTTTCTACCACTCCAGAAATGACTACCTTAGGTACTTTAGTAGGTACCGGCAAGCAGAAGTACAGTGTATACAGTGTCTAATGGCCGAAAGCAAGCGAAAAATTAATGCAGCTGGCCAATCGCAAGGCTGCAAGGCTAAAGCGCACGCCTCAGACCAGCCAGCGTACTTTTGGGTCCGCCCAGTTTAGGTGGCTTTGCGCCTAAGGCAGCAATGTTTGGTCGTCTTGATTGGGCAAGCACGCCGTCACAGAGGGCCCGTCCGTACTTACAAGCCCGATTAACGGCATCCGTAGCTGAGGCCTCTAGAAAGTGTTAGGTGGCTTTGTCCTGGTGGGAGGTAGGCTCTGCTACTACGTACAGTACAGTACTTAAGCCTCATCGACAGGACCTTGA
>NZ_JAELUG010000816.1 GCF_016429255.1 Rhizobium sp. ASV8 | reverse complement strand
GAGTTACCAGGCGCACAAGCCTTTGAGCGACATTCTCTAAAGCTTGGTATTTTGCCGCCGATCGCGAGTGGGCAATGACGACATGGCACTGTGGTGGGACAATTAGGTACCTACTGTAGGTAGATGGTCTTCCATCGGCGCTACGTCGTAAGACGGTACCTACCTTATCTAGGACGGTACCTCGCTGCAAGCCCAGGCCGGTTGTTTACATGCCAGTCAAACTCATTAGCCTGAGTGCTGTGCCCGCTTGAGGATTACTTAAAAAGCACTCATTAAACCAGTCTGCTCCTGTCTCTTATACACATCTCCGAGCCCACGAGACGGTCTATTAAATCTCGTTAGACGGCTTAGGCGTGAAAAAAGGGGGGGGGGGGGGGGGGGGGGGGGGGGGGGGG
>NZ_JAELUG010000815.1 GCF_016429255.1 Rhizobium sp. ASV8 | reverse complement strand
CCCCCCCCCCCCCCCCCCCCCCCCCCCCCCCCCCCCCCCCCCCCCCCCCCCCCCCCCCCCCCCCCCCCTACCCCCCACCCGCCCCCCCCCGACACCCACACCCACGACACGTCGTCGGCAGCGTCAGATGTGTATAAGAGACAGCTTTATCAGCAAGTGAAGTTACTGCTCCAAATCCAGGGCAGCGCGCAACCACGATGGTTCGGATCTCGCTGCTTGGAGAGTCAAGGTGCCCAGTTATCACGTATATCCTGTCTCTTATACACATCTCCGAGCCCACGAGACGGTCTATTAAATCTCGTTTGCCGTCTTCGGGTTGAAAAAGGGGGGGGGGGGGGGGGGGGGGGGGGGGGGGGGGGGGGGGGGGGGGGGGGGGGGGGGGGGGGGGGGGGGGG
>NZ_JAELUG010000814.1 GCF_016429255.1 Rhizobium sp. ASV8 | reverse complement strand
CCCCCCCCCTCCCCCCCCCCCCCTCCCCCCCCCCCCCCCCCCCCCCCCCCCCCCTCCCCCCCCTTCTTTTTTAATTATACTGCGACCCCCGAGATCTACACCCACGACACGTCGTCGGCAGCGTCAGATGTGTATAAGAGACAGTTCCTTCATCGTCGCGCATGTGATCAACGCGTTGCTGTTTCTATTGCAAACGCCACATCCGCTGGTCGTCGTCGTCGTTTTTGCCGCCGTTGCCTACGGGATGCGCCGAAGCGTCGGGGTGACAGCCCTCACCCTGTCTCTTATACACATCTCCGAGCCCACGAGACGGTCTATTAAATCTCGTATTCCGTCGTGGGCTTTAAAAACGGGGGGGGGGGGGGGGGGGGGGGGGGGGGGGGGGGGGGGGGGGG
>NZ_JAELUG010000813.1 GCF_016429255.1 Rhizobium sp. ASV8 | reverse complement strand
GAGACAGGGCACTGCACGGAGGTGTGGGGCCGGGTCTGAAACCGGTGTCGTCTCGTCCGCGTCGGAGGACGGTCGAGGTGAGGCAGCGACTGTGCCACGCTAATTTTGGGGAGGCCCAATATCGAAATAATGGATTAGAAAACTCTTCACAGTTTTCGACAATTTTATCCGGGATTTTAGTTGGTATTAGCCAGCAGTGGTGGTAGTGTCGGCGATCGTGACTTACAAGCGTTAGTTGCGAAGACTGGTCCTACGGTAACAACCGCCAAAATAAAGTTGAACAACCCCTAAAATTTACCAACGACTTTTTTGTCGAAATTGTAAATTAGATCAATAAGACCTAAGCAATTTGAGCCTCAAACGCTACTAATTTCTCATGGGCGACTCCGTTGCTG
>NZ_JAELUG010000085.1 GCF_016429255.1 Rhizobium sp. ASV8 | reverse complement strand
TTATCGATCGCCGCGCAGCTGCCGCGCAGGCAAAGACCGCCCAGCTGGCTGCCTATCGCGCAGCGCAGAACGCAGCCGAGCCAGCGAAAGCGGCAAGGGCCGCGGAACGCATGGCCATCGTTGCGGCTAGGGAAGAGCGGCACCTTGCTCGTGCGCGACTAAAGCTTGAGGAGCAGGAGCGTCTATTGGGAGAGGCGACCAAGCAGCAAGCGACGCTAGCCGCGACTGTCCAGGCCGAAACCGAAGCGGGCGAAAAGGAACGCATCGCTCGCGGGATCGAAGACGAAGCCGCTCGAAAGGCTGATCGCGATCGGCGTTACGCCAACCGCAAAGCCAGACAAATTTGATAGTGAAAACCAAGGCAGAGAGCCTCCTCAGGCCCTTTGCGAGGGTCTGCGCCGGCGTGCCTTCTACTCGATCTGGCAAGGCCAATTCCTGCTGCGATGCGCGCGTGACATGGAATGACGGTTGTTCCCGGGATCGCAGCAACGTCGACCCAGCCGCCCCCACATATATCGCTGGTGGGTATTTTCCATCCACAGGAGTTTCTCCATGACAGGCCATACCGGCGAGCTTCAAGCAATCAACACCGCTTGGCAGATCGCGATTCAGGAAATTCTGCGGATGATGATCCGCGATATGTATCGCACAGACGGAGATGCAGCATTTATGGATCACGTCAAGCGTATCGAAGAGGCAGCTGTCGACAGTATCTATACCGACCTGAGGCTGCGCGGAACGAACGAATGGACTGAGGTGCTCGTCAAAGAAAAAGCGAGCAATTTCGTTACCGCCCTGCTGACGTCGTTTACGTTCGACCAAAACTGATAGGAAAGGCCCGATAGTTACCGTTTCATGGACTTTTCCGGCCCCTCTTAATCGGCCGCCCAAGATCGCAGACCTGCAAAGTCGGCGTGGGATAATGAGGTATCCTTAGCCCGGCAACTACCATGGGTCAGACGGCTCGTGAAGCGGCTCGGATTTTAACAATGGAGGCTCGCTTCAGTTTTCTCTGTCGAAAGTTTGTCGGTAATAGATCACGAAGCCTCCCGACAAAGTATACGAACCAGACTTGCATCCTTATACGGTTACTCACGCAGACGTGGGAAATCAGATGCCCAAAAGCATCCTGGCCATCGCATCTGCGATGGCATGATCGCTGTAGGGCTTAGAAAAGAATTGGCTTCCCTCAGGAAGGTGGCTTTCTTTGAGGATTGCCCTGCCTGAAGCAACGATTAACTTTACAGGCGGCCATCGGTTACGGATGTAATGGGCGAGTTTGATGCCATCCATGGTTCCTGGCATTTCAACGTCGGTGAAGACCGGGTCGATGTCGGCTCTCGATTCGAGAATGGCGATCGCCTCGTAGCCGGCGGACTGAACGAGGTCCACTGCGCCCATTCGAATAAGCACGCTGTCTTTTACCACCAGGATGACCGCTTTGCCATTCCACATATGTCACTCGGTTTTTTGTGCAAGCCAGGACCCCTTGGACTCAGCTGATAACGTTTCGGTGAAAGGTCAGCACCTATGCCGCAGCTGGAATTCTGGTTCGACGGTCGGCGTCGCCGCGATGGCTGATTGTTATCGCAGTTCCAGGGTTCGCATCGCTCAACTTGATCTCGCCATGCAGATTTCGGGCGAGCGCCTCGACGAGGCCGGTGCCTAGTCCAGCCTTGGCAGCAACACTGCCAGTGGGCATGCCGATGCCGTCGTCAGCAACAGAAAGCGTCCAGTCGCCGCCGGTCGAGCGATAGTCGATCGCAATCCTTCCTGTCTGCTGCTCAGGGAAGGCGTGCTTTAGAGCGTTGATTACCAATTCGGTCACGACAAGCCCCAGGCTGACAGAGATATCCTCTTCGACGATGCTATCATCCCCTTAAACCTTGGACGTTATTGGGGTCTGTGCTTCCGGTCGCCACCTCTTATACGACCAAAAAAAATTCAGACGCAGTCTTGAACTCAGAAATGCGAAAAACCAAATCGACTGTCGCTGGCCGCTGAGAAAAGGGCTGGCTGAGCTGGGAGCGCTGTCTTTCGGCGCTTCCGTACCCATGTTGCTTTTAGGAGGATATGGCTATGGCAACGACTTACAACTACGCACCACTGTTTCGCTCGAGTGTCGGCTTCGATCGGGTTTTCGATCTTCTGGAAAATGCCCAACGGGGTCGTTCGATCAGCGACTGGCCACCCTATGACATCATCAAGACCGGAGACGACAGTTACCGAATTTCGATCGCGGTGGCGGGCTTTGGTCACGGCGATCTCGACATCACTTTCCAGTCCAACCTTCTCACCGTTATCGGCAAAAGGGAGGAGGTGCCCACAGAAGGCTACCTGCATCGCGGGATCGCCGGGCGACCATTCGAACACCGGTTTGAGCTTGCCGACCATGTTAGCGTCAGTGGAGCCGACCTGAAGAACGGTTTGCTATCGATCGACCTCATTCGCGAGATCCCGGAGGCACTCAAGCCGCGGAAAATCGCCATCCAAAATACGCCTTCTTCGCCACTGACTGCACCCGCCAAAATTGAGGCGCAGAAGGCAGCTTAATCCGAATTCTGTTGAGAAAGGGCGCCGTTACGACGGCGCCCGTCAATATTTGGTTTCGCAAGGAGAGCATGATGAAACCCGATATGTTCAAACCGCCCGTTTCTATTCTTGTCGGCCTGGGCTTTCCGGTCGAGATTCGTTCGGTGACCGACGCTCATCGATATCTCCTGAAATGGTCGACCTCATTCAGAGACCCCGCGCATTCAATCGCGCTCAAGGCGTGCGACGCGGCACTAAGAGGCGAAATTGAAGCCGAGACCGTGCGCGGCCTATTTGCCACCTTCGCCGAGAAACACGATCTTCTGGCACCGGAAGGTGATGCCGTCGCCGGCTCGCGGCTGCTGCGTGACAGGGATCCGCACGTGGGCTGAGAGACGTCGATGATGGACAAATTGTTGAGGCGAGCCGTGAGCGATGCAGTGACCGTGTGCGGCACTTCGCTGGTCGAAACTGCCGCCAATTCTGAAACTCAGCGTGGTGCCTTTGCTTGTTTCTGCCGCGATAGTGCAGGCACCACAACACTGCTGTCTTGTTGAGATCGTAACGAAAGATATCTGCCGGCGCTGCTGACGGCACATGTGTGGACCCAATCCAAAGGGTTCGCTCCCGATCAGATGAAGAACGGAGACGTCATCGATGCGGCGTGCTATAATCTCTTATGGACTACACATCAAACAACCTTGATTTATGTCACCGACGGATCGCCGAAGACCATAAGCGTATTCTTGACCAAGAAGCGGATATCCGAGGCATACTGTTACGCGGGGAATCTCGCGGATTGGCGGAAGAAAAGCTGATTGATCTCAATCGCATTCTTCGCGCACATGTTTTCGACCGGGATCTGATCGTGGCGGCTATCAAACTGGATCAGCATTAGATGTCCGGCCGCCTGTGCCTAGATGGAACACAGATCGATCGAACAAAAGGCGAGAAAACCTAGAGATCCTCATGATGTGGCGGCCTATCATAGGAGAGAGACGATGGTAAGTATCGAGGTGATCAAAGGTGAAGAATGAGGCGACAATTTTCTCCTGTGCACTGTTCTATTAAATGCTCTCACGGGCAGAGTAGAGTTTTCTGTTGCAGTTGAGGGTCACGGAACATCGGCTTCGAATAAAGCAACGGTTCTTCGATCCACACTCAGCTTCGTTCGAGAATTGGAGGTATCGGCTCACTTTCGAATCGGTGTCATTTGAGCGAAAGCTCGATCGAGCATGTCGCAAATTGTCGAGATTAACCATAAGCAATGTGCTCCTCACGTACTGCGAGAATTGTAGCCCGGTTGCATCCTTCCGACAGGTCCATGTGCAGGATCCAAATACATCCAGCCCTGACAGCGCTACGGATCATGGTGGCGCTCTTGACGACCGTGTCGGCGTGATGTCCGGCCGCGCTACGGATGCGGCGGCCTTTCAAACTACCGAATGCGAGGGGGAGTAACGGCAAGAAGAACGACCTATCAGCAGCCGGATTCGCCCGGTCTGACGCTAGTGGCGAGAGCCAGCCGCGCCAATGTTGGAAGTGATCTAAACCCGGTTTTTCTCATGAGCGATGCACGATGATTTTCAACGGCACGTTGGCTGATCTTGAGATCAGCGGCGATGCTCTTACAAGGAAGACCCACGGACACTAGACCCATGATCTGATGTTGTCTTGGGGAGAGATTCGCAATATGCTGAGCATGCCGGATATGGTGGCGGCTGTTTCGTCGAGACGGATTACGAGTTCGCGAGCCTTCTCTTTTTCTCATCGCGGTTCCTCCGAGCCAGGACACACCCCATTAGGCTAATGTCGTGCCACAAATGCCGGAAGCAGCGTCGAATCTCAAATTTTACGTTTCAAAATGATGAGGTCAGGCGGCTGACAAGAAACGCTCGCGCCTTGGATAAGACGCAATGAAAGCGCATCGTCGGTCATCGGCAGCAAATGAAGCGGGCGCTGCAGGATGAGGTTCAGTACCTCTGCCCCAACCGAAGGAGGACGACATGTCTTCCGTATTCAAGCAACACGTTAGATTATATGAAGGCAAGGCGATGCTTGTTCTCAGCTTTAGCCTTATATTGTCCCTCGCTTTCCGGGGGATTCTGTGGTGACAGCAATCCATCCCGACAAGACTTCCTCCCAACATGAAGCACGGGTCAGGCTCCGGCGCGTGCTAGAGCGGGCTGATTATGCAAGTAGCGACATGCATCCGTCGAATGGGATTGATAGCCACGAAGAGGCGATGATCATTCGAAGGATTCACGAAGCGACAATCTTGCCCGCGCATTACCCAAAATCACGGCGCCGGAAGCTGAACGCCCATCCCGCGGCATTGGCTTCCTGGGAAAACGAAGGCGGTGCAATATGTAATGCGAAGACACAATAGACTCTGGAAAACGAGCCAAAGCGGCCTTGGCGAAATAACGCTGTCCGCCAGGTAGGAGGAATCAATGTACTCCCAAACGTCGAGACATGATCTAACGATCCTGGATCTGCAGATGCTGGAACATGTCCTTAACAGCGCAGTTTTTCCTAAGCCGGTGTCGGAGCCTGCCACGTTGCATAGAGTGGCCGAGTTTCTGATTGACGAGCTCCACAAGGGAAGCTGTTCAGAAGTTGCGCTCCTCGAAGAGCTGGCTCGCCAGTTTGGCAGCATCATACGTGCTACCAACCCAACCCGGATCTCCATACCTGGCGACCTAATAGTTTCCAAATTCGAAAAAATGCGCCGGGAGATCGAGCAAAATCAGACGTCGGCTCTCGCGAAAGCGCTACGTATCGAAAGGTCGCGGCCCCTCCGAAAGCAGCGGGATAGTTGAAAGGTATATTCATCATGAAGATACCACTAAGCCGACTTTTCCACCCGCATGTACTCCTGGAGTATGCTGCGTTCAAACTGCTTTTCAGCCTTGATTGCGAGCGGCCGAGTTTGCATGTGCGTAGCGGCGTCCGTCGAGGGTCATGCCTTTCAGGCCAGGGAGACCTGCCTCAATTTCCCTGAGATCGGTCAGCGAACACCGATCTGGTTAACGTCCATTGAAGCGGCGCTCCAGGTTCCCGAGCCGCAACTAAATGAGTTGTTGGCGGGCTTTATGGCGAATGAGATTTGTAGGGTCCGTTGGTGACGTTTGTCCGGTCCATCCGCGCACGGTCCTCCGAGGGCGAGCGAATTGCCGCTCCCTGAACAGGCGAGGGGTCCTGCGCGTATCATCACAGGTGGTTCTTTTGATGTGCCGGGCATCCATATGTGAGCGCTTAGCCTACCGTTGACATGAGCAGCAGGTTCGCTTCCCATCAAGAGCAAAGCCTACGACTTTCCCTCACCCCGGCCATAGAGTGTCCTCAGTTTTGCCCGCTGTGTAGTGGACATGTTTTGTGGGAAGTCGTTGAATGCCCATAACATGGCAATCCTTTCCAACTGCATTGGATTGACAATTCCGCATCGAAATAGGCCGACTAATCCGCCGGCGAAACCTTCCCTGCTATAGTGAGTATCGTCGAACCAGTCCTGGGCCGTCGCCGTATCGAACACCTGCTTTATGATGTTAAGTTGGCTTTGCGACAACCTTCCCTGCGCGAGGCGTTTCAATTGTTCCATGAGCGTCTCCACGGAAAGCCTATTCACAATTGGATGCAATCGCCGCAAGAGTGCCGGATTGCGATGTGCGAGGTGAGAGGCCTTGAATTTTCAATCAGCGCCCGCCTTCATTCAGCCGGTAAGTCCAGACTTCGGTAATTGTCGCTTTTCACCCCGTGCGCAGATCGATGAACATGGCGAATTCGAGCGCAAAATCATGTGCCAACTCCTTAAAACTTATCGGTCTTGTTTCGGTTACGGTAGTCGATCGCAAGTCGGACAGACATCGTACCCGTCTCTCAAACAGGATGATCGTCGTCAGCCGCTTGCGGTGCGCGGCCACGCACAGTCTTTGTCTCGGATTTCTTATCCCCTTCCACAGGCTCCAAGGGCGGTGTCGGGCGTCCGTCTTCTCTGTCTCTTGGCAAGGGCTGCGGGTCGACTTTCTTCACATAGCGGATCATTGTTGTTCTCCCGTTCTGATGGATTGGAAAAGCGTGTCGTGTGCATGCGGTGAACGCCGTTGGCAGACGGCTTAATGCCCAAGAGGGCAGCGCCACTCGATAAAGTCTGAAGCCACATCCGACCACAAGGTTGAAGCGCTGGGCGATCGATTCCTTGGTGCCGCTCCGCGCAACGAATGGGGTTCTCTCTGCATGTGATTGTTCAAATTTCTGCCCCAGCCCAAGGGGCGGAGGCGCGGTCTTCAGTATCCCATGCCGGCCATGTCTCCGCCCCCATTCGCCATGGTGGCTTCCTTGGTGGGGCTATTCGCGATCATGGCCTCGGCGGTGATGAGAAGTGCTGCGATTGAGCCTGCGTCCTGTAGAGCGGTTCGTACGACCTTGGCGGGATCGATAATGCCGGCCTTGACCATGTCGAGATAGGTCTCAGTCTGCGCGTCGAAACCTTGATTGTAATCCTGGCTCTCGATGAGCTTACCGACGACGATCGAGCCCTCGACGCCTGCGTTGTCGGCGATCTGCCGGATCGGAGCTTCGAGCGCCCGCAAGACGATCGAGATGCCGGCCGTGATATCGGCATTTTCTCCCCTCAGGCCGATCAGTGCGGACTTTGCGCGCAACAGCGCCACGCCGCCGCCGGGCACGATCCCTTCCTCGACCGCAGCGCGGGTAGCATTGAGAGCGTCGTCGATGCGATCCTTCTTTTCCTTGACTTCGATCTCGGTTATCCCGCCGACGCGGATTACCGCGACGCCGCCAACGAGTTTTGCTAGGCGCTCCTGCAGCTTTTCCTTGTCGTAACTGCTGGTCGTATCTTCGGTCTGCGCTTTGATCTGCTGAATGCGCGCCTGGATGGCTGTCTTCTCGCCCAAGCCCTCGATGATGGTCGTCGTGTCCTTTTCGATCAGAACACGCTTGGCGCGCCCGAGCATGTCCACGGTGATATTCTCGAGCTTGATGCCGAGATCCTCGGAGATCACCTGCCCGGCGGTAAGAATGGCGATATCTTCCAGCATCGCCTTGCGACGATCGCCAAATCCCGGCGCCTTCACCGCGGCAACCTTCAGGCCTCCATGCAGCTTGTTGACAACCAGGGTCGCCAACGCTTCGCCCTCCACGTCTTCCGAGATTATCAACAGAGGCTGGCCACTCTGTACCACGGCTTCGAGGATGGGCAACATGGCCTGCAGATTGCCGAGCTTCTTCTCGTGGAGAAGGATGTAGGGCTCCTCGAGTTCCACAAGCATCTTCTCGGCATTGGTGACAAAGTACGGCGACAGGTAACCGCGGTCGAACTGCATGCCCTCGACGACGTCGAGCTCGGTGTCTGCGGCTCTCGCCTCCTCGACCGTGATGACGCCCTCGTTGCCGACTCTGTCCATCGCCCTGGCGATCATTTCGCCGACACCAGCATCCCCGTTCGCGGCAATGGTGCCGACCTGGGCAATTTCGCTGGAGGACTGCACCTTCTTGGCGCGTGAGTGAATTTCCTTGACGACAGCAGCGACAGCAAGGTCGATGCCGCGCTTGAGATCCATAGGGTTCATGCCGGCGGCGACGAGTTTCACGCCTTCGCGCAGGATCGATGCGGCGAGTACAGTCGCAGTGGTCGTGCCGTCGCCGGCAAGGTCATTGGTTTTTGAAGCCACTTCGCGCACCATCTGCGCGCCCATGTTCTCAAACTTGTCGGCCAACACGATTTCCTTGGCAACAGTGACGCCATCCTTGGTGATACGCGGCGCGCCATAGGTGCTGGCGATTACAACATTGCGGCCCTTGGGACCGAGCGTGACCTTTACGGCATTGTTGAGAAGCTCGACACCGCGAAGCATTCGATCGCGTGCATCGACGGAGAATCTGATTTCCTTGGCAGGCATGACGCACGTCCAGTTCGGTCTTGAAATTGCAGGATTGGAGATTGGCTGTCAGGCGAGGGCTTTGCCTGTCATGTTGGTCGTTTCGACAATGCCCTTGGAATCGGCCTCCTTCGTGATGAGGAGCCATCGCTCTTGATCTCAGTTCCAGTCCATTTTTCGAACAGGGTCGTGTCGCCAGCCTTGACATCGGGCGAGATCAACACACCGTCGTCGTTGCGGATGCCTGGACCAACGGCGATCACTTCGCTTTGCTGTGGCTTTTCGTTGGTATTGTCGGGAATGATGGTCCCGTCCTTGGATTTGACATCACCCTCCGCGCGCCGGATGACGACGCGATCGTGAAGTGGACGAAATCTCATGCGGAGTCTTTCTGCAGCCGATGCATAGGGCGGCTGACACCCATAAATAGCACTTCCAGCACTCGATTGATAGGAGTTGAATAATATTTCTATGGATTCCCGGGTTTTATTGGAATATTGTTTGCGTAAGATATTTATAAATGCTGCAATTTATCCAAGTTTTGTCGTTTATATTATTTTGGAAATCGCCCTTTAACAAAGATATAACTATTGTTCACAAGTGCATCACCAATCGAAATATCTCGATTACAAAAAAATGCCAGCATGATTTGTCCTGGCTTTTCAGCTGAAAGCGTATCGCCAGCTTGGGGATCGGCAGTGTCCGGATGGCGCCGTTAGGGCGCCCGTTTCACAGCGTGGACCTTTGTCTCTTTGGCGCAGATCACCGATCCATAGGTAAACTCCAGTCGGCGGATAGCCTGCGCGGTCGATGTTGTCCAAGGCTTCACACGATTCTTGTCAGCGATATCGCGCCGGATCTGGAGGTGAGCCGAATGTAGCCGCCCGGCGTGTACGGGGAAATTATACAAGAGCCAATGATCTCTTCGTTCTTCGACTTTGATCACCTCAATAATTGCCATCGTCTCACTTCCAATCGTGAAAGCTTCATCAAGAGGAACGCAGGCTCTTTCTCGTCGTCGTCGGACCGGTTCGCGAGCGGCCTGCGTAGAGCGATCCCGAAGCTCAATCCTGACGCAGCTTGATCGCCGCCATTATCAGATCTCGCTCAAAGACATGAGCGCGAAGAGCGCGATTGAGATCGACCAGTCTTTCTTCAGCCAATCCGCTGGATTCGCCGCGCAACAAAATCCCACGGAGATCGGATTCCTGGTTAAGAATGAGCCGCTGGTCTTCTGCGACCCGGCGGCGAGAGAGATCAAGCGTGTTTGGTGTGTATTCCATAGACGAGCATAACACATCGCCTCGATCTCGTCCCATTTTCCATGTGATTGAGGATCCATCCTATGGAAGCATCGATGCTGCTTTGTGCGGGCTATTGCAGAATATTATCCTGCGCTACTGTGTAACACCACAGCCGGCTCCCAGTTAGGTTCGAGGTCATTGGCAACGTCGCGTTCTTTTCGCACGGAGTTCATTGAGGCGGCTGCTAACCGTGGCGATACTTCACTTCAATTTTATGGGCTGCGGCCCGCAATCTATGAAAAATGGCCAAAGACAGGGAAGTTAACAATACCAGGCCTCGAAATCGGCTGTGGCGAGATGGGAGCGGTTTCGGGGCTTGTATCCGGACGCCCGTGCAGGCATCGGGGGCATCAACCTGATAGGGCCTCGTTTCGAAACGCCACACGAGCAACATCCAGCGCGGGTCGCGAGGATTGCGCGATCTGAAAGCCATTTCTACCAGCCGATTTTGCCGCGTATAGTGCATGGTCTGCCTTACGAAATATGTCGCCGGGCAACTGGCCAGGCACAATCATGGCGGCTCCCACGGAGACGGCGATCCTGATGTTCCGGGTTGGAGTTGATATCGCCCAGTTCATCCCCTTGACGAGACGGGCGGCGATCCGCACGAGATTTTCGACCGAGGAACAAGGATGGATGATGGCAAATTCATCGCCACCAAAACGAGCGACCATGTCGGCCTGTGGTAACGCTCGCGAGAGCCTGCGGCTGGCATCTCTCAGACAATCATCCCCGGCCTGATGTCCGAGTGTGTCATTGACCGATTTAAAACCGTCGAGATCCACCAGCAGCAGGGCCTGCCTAGCATGGCTTTGGGTCGCGCATGTCTCTTCGAAGACGGTTTCAAACTTGCTGCGAGAACTCAGCCCCGTGAGGATGTCGCAGTCCGCCAACCGACGAAGCTGCTCGACCACAACCTTCTCCGCAGTGATGTCCTGCTTCACTCCGAATATGCTTGCGGCAGTACCGTTCGAAAATTCGACGCAGGCAGTTATTCTGATCCACCGATCATTGCCTTTTGCGGTAACAATGTGAGCGTCCACAACAAAACCTTCCCCGGTGCGAATTGCCCTGTCGCGTGCGTCGTTTAGCAGCATCCTGGTTTCTGGAGTGTAGAGTTTGATGACTTCATCCCGCACCAAAGGTGACCGGGGGGCGAGGTCGAAGAACTCATACACCGTATCGGTCCAACTTAACGTCTCCTCCGGTAGACTGCATTCCCATACACCTATCCGGGCGGCCCTGAAAGAGCGATCGAACAATTGCCGCAAGTGCAAGAACTCCAGGGAGCCGATCGCGTGGGGCTGCAGTATTTCATATATCTCACACGGCATGAGGCTTCCCTGCCAGCTGAATTAGGATACTTGCTAGCCCCAACAAGATGTTCACGACGACCATCTCAAAAAGAGACCGCACGCACTGCCTGCGTCATTCCTGCCACATCTGCGGAGGCTGCGAATGCATTCCACAAAGAATAGCGCACAAGCAGGCTTTCAAAACTGGTGTGACGTCAGGAGATACTGTCGTACAGATCGTGGTTTTGAGGCAGCTTGGCGGTCGAAGCTTCTGGCAGGGCCGCAGCAAATTAGGCATACGCTTTGAATAATGATAACCTGCGTCATCTATCATGCGATGGACGGGGCTGCCGCAGCGAACAAATCTTCCTTCCAGTTTGCAGCATCCGCGAGCCAGGCATTGGCGGAAATCTGCGATGTGGCCTATATACCGTTGCTGACGATCCCGTCAGTCTGTCGCTTTAGCATCTCCAGCGTCGTCAGTATGGCTTCAGCATTGGCTTTCACGCCGCTGTAGATCCTGTTCTGGCCGCATCTTCGGGCCTTCACGAGATCAAGACGCCGAAGGATGGCCAGATGTTGAGAAAGAGCGGATTGGCTCAACTGAACTCTATCGCCGAGATCCTTCACGGGGAGATCTTCTTCCCGAAGCAGCCAAAGGATTAGCAGCCGATGGCGGTTCGCCATTGCGGATAGAAGCTCGCAATCATCACGTGCCCACGCTTCGCCGTTGACCGGGTCGGTATACATCGACGCTCCATCCTTAGTGGCGGATATTGGTACGTTTCCGTACAAAAGTCCAATGCAATCCGGCCGGTTGCAAAGATCCCTGCTTTTAGTGAGGAGCAAGCTGTGGCTGCGGCCGTATATTACAGCGGTAAAACTCGAAGTTGCATCGCAATGTGGGCACGAAAATACACGTTACGTTCTGCTTTTGTTTATGAAGCTATTAGGTATCTCTAATGCTTTTGGCTGTGTTGCATTGGCCAACATTGGCGAGTCGAGCTGTGGCTCGAAAGGACAGGGCTTGGTTGGCCGTGTTAGTCAGCCATTGCGAGTATGGCGTTCATTGGCCCAATGAGACGTTGGTATTCGCGCTCGGGATACCCATAGGCATCACCGGCGAATTCCTCCAACGCTTGACGATTGCGCACCATAATCACCCCGCGCCTCGCTTCGATCAGCCGATTTCCTTCCAGGACGTGCAGAGATGTTGTGACGCTTGCCCTTCGTACAGCGAGCATGATGGCGAGAAACTCGTGTGTTAGTTCGATCGAATTTCCATCTGTGCGGTCATGGCACATCAGAATCCATCGTGCCAACCTCTCGTCGACGGTGTGCACGGCATTCGAGAGAGCGGTTCCCGCGGTCTGGATGGCCAAGGTATGTGCATATCGAAGAAGAATTCGCCTCAATGGCGGTAGATCGTCGATGACTTGCGCGAGGCGTTCTGTCGATATCCGATAGCCGTGCCCAGCCACCTGCATGAACACTGAATGCGATGGTGGACCGGAATCCAACACCAATGAGGTCGGTGTCATGCCGTCAAAGCCGAAGAGGCCGACTTCCGCCTGATTGCCTTCCGGCGATCTGGCGACGATGGAGCCAATTCCCGATTCCAGGAAATAGCAGAATGCAGGATCGACATTTGCATATGATAGGTCAAAGCCTCGAGGCAGATCGATTGCCTCCATATGCTGGGCAAAGAAATCGAACTCCTCAGGGGAAAGCGCGCTGAGCAATATATTGCGTATTTTGACGGTCTGAAAATGCAACGCCATTGCTCTCTCCTGTTCAGGGCAAGAGCAATGGATCTCTCAAGCGTTCACGCCAAAAATACCGAACGATGCGAACAATCTATTCTCTAATCGCGTTCCATTTATGTTCGCAAGAATGTTCGCGCAAGCCATCGTAGCCGCTCTGTACGATAGCGAACAAAGCGAAATCACACTCGCTGGTTTTGCTATCGTTCGCTTTTAGGCAGGCGGCGACGTGGAGACTGAAGCGGGTAATTTTGCTCGCAGAACGTGTAGCATACAGCCGAGGCTCGCGATGAAACTCCACCACAAACTCCAATTCGCAAGACCAACCCTGAGTAAGGTGCCTCAACGCATCTCAGAATGGAGCAAGAGACTGAATGCAATCAATTGACTGCGCAGAAAAATCATTTGCATCAAGGGTCTATTGTTCGCTTGACTTCCCACCGAGCTTTGGGAAATTGCTCGCAATAGGGGTGGGGATTAGCATGAAAATTCGATTATTGGTCCTGGCTGGATTGGTCATGACACTTTCCGGATGCGTTCAAACCGTGCAGATGCAGACGCCGTTTGATCCAGCACAGCACGAGTTCGCAAACAAGAAGGGCACTGCAACCATCGCCGGACAGGCCTTTATGCGTAGGAATGACGGCATTGTCGTCTATGCAGCGGGAAGCGCAGTCTATCTGCTTCCGCAGACCGCCTACACTCAGGAAATCATATCCAAGGCCGCCGCCTATGGTTCGCTCAACATAACAAATGCGGACCAGAGGCTGGCTCTATATATCAAACGAACCCAGGCCAACGGCGAAGGACGTTTCTCGTTCACTGGCGTCCCTGACGGATCATACATTGTCGGGACCAATGTCAATTGGATGGCTGGCGACTACCAGCAGGGTGGCGATCTGATGCAGGTTGTTACCGTTTCCGGCGGTAAGAGCGTCGATGTTATCCTGACAGGGTAGTGAGCGCTCATCCTGATATTCGATCCTATCAAGATCCCACAGGAATTAGGCGCGATCGCTTCCTGTCCCTTTCCCTTGAGCCAAGCATCAGGTCGTTTGGAATTTCGTCACTTGCGCGGTGCTTCAGATTTCGGTTGAGATCAAGAGCACGACTTACGAGCGCGTTAGACAACGGAGCAATCATGAAGCGACTGATCGTTCTACTCGCCGCACTGCCTCTGTGTTTGGCAGGGTGCGTATCAGCGCGGACACCTTACGCATATTCCGCGCCACAATATCCATACGCTGCGCCACCGGTGACCAATTACTCCTACGCGCCGACCCGGGGCTACCACCGGGGGCGAGTACCTGTTTATGCCCATCAGTACTACACTGGCCGGCGGGGCGGTTGCTATTACATCAACAGCCGCGGCAACAAGCAGTACGTAGACCGCGGCCTTTGCCGGCGAGCAGGAGAATGGAGTACATAGGTTTCAAGCTAATATTGTGGCCCGGAACAGCGGGCTTCCTCGGGGCGATCGGCGTGGGTTTTCTGCAGTCTCTTGGAGCCAATTTTCCGGTGCTGCGATCGGAACGGAGTATAGGGTTGCTGGCCGCAGCAGGTGTTGCTTTAATCTGCTTCTCTCCATTCCTGGCGTCTGTCTTTTTCTGATCACAGGTTAACGCCGCGCGAAATTTCCAGCGCTGCCACTTTGGTCGCAACAGCCTTCAAAGAGGCATTGTCATATTGTTCTCAAGGAGGTTGAAGAGGCGCTCACAGTAGCGATCAGGCACCTATGTCGGTCAGGGCTTCCCAATGAGCGATGGCGCCGAGCCGGTGAAGTGGGTGGCCAGACACGAGCACTTCTGATGTGGCACGCGAGGATTCTTCGCACGATTGTGTAGGCCTTTGTGCAGCAGCCCTTCAAACAGAGCGGATGCCGACAAGCGAACATCCCTACAGCCAAGGCCCATACTGATAATGCGTATCCATCCGAGGTAGGCCGCAGGGATCTTTGCGGTCGCGCGTGGTAAGCTTGCGGAATGGAGATCGACGAGGACAAAATCGACGACGCGGTGCTGGCGTTGCTATGGCTGACGCTTCACAACGAGCGTTGCGCCTGGAAGGGGTTTGACTGGGCGACGACTGATCGCTTGCATCAGAAAGGCCTGATCGGCAATCCGGTGAACAAGTCGAAGTCACTGGTGCTGACGGACGAGGGTCTGCGTCGGTCGGAAGAGCTGTTTCGGAAACTGTTTACGCGGCAGCCGGGATTTCCATCGCCTTGATCGTCTTCCACTCCCAAGGCAAGAGCTCATGCAGGCGGGAGACGGGAAGCTCGGCGATGCGGGCCAGCACGTCGGCAAGCCAGGCCTTTGGATCGATGTCGTTGAGGCGAGCCGTCGTAATCAGGGTCAGCATGATGGCGGCCCGGTCGGCACCCCGATCGGAACCGGCGAAGCTCCAGTTCTTTCTGCCGCAAGCCACGCCGCGCAGGGCTCTTTCCGCCGCGTTATTCGTCATGCAAATCCTGCCGTCATCGGCGTATCTGGCAAAGTCGGCCCAGCGCGACAGCATGTAGTTGATCGGTTCGATGACCGGTGAGGAGCGTGAGAGGCCCTCCTGTTCCTGGCGCAACCAGGCCTCCAGCTCGATGAGCAGCGGCTTGCTCTTTGCCTGGCGCACGGCAAGCCGCTCCTCGGCGCTTGTGCCGTTGATATCGCGCTCGATGGCAAACAACGCGTCGATGCGTTTAACCGCTTCCAACGCCGTCGCCGAAACAGGCCGTGCGCCTTTACCGCGGCGCGCACTGCGAGAGACGTCGGCCAGCTCGAAGAACTTCCGGCGCGCGTGGGCAAAACAGAAAGCCGGCGTCACCGGTATTTGTTTCTTCGTACGATCAAAGAGTGGATTAAAGCCATTATAGCAGTCGGCCTGCAGGATACCGGTGAACTCGGCCAAATGTCGTTGCGGATGTTCGCCCCGCCGGTCGCTGGAGGCGTAGAAGACCGCGGCCGGTGGCGACTGTCCCCCAAAGGGCCTATCGTCGCAAACGTAGGTCCAGATCCGGCCGGTGATGCACTGCCCTTTGGCCAGAATCGGAATAGTGGTGTCGTCGCCATGCAATCGCTCGGCCGCAAACACGTGCGTCTCGATGAGATCGAAGAGCGGCTTGACGGCGGCGCTGACGTAGCCAACCTGGTCGGCAAGCGTCTGGGTGGACAGATCAATTCCTTCGCTGCGGAAACGCCGGCTCTGGCGGTTGAGCGGCTGATGCTCGGAGAATTTGTCGAAGACTATAGTGGCGAGAAGGTTGGGGCCGAGAAAGCCGCGCGGTGTGGCATGGAACGGCGCCGGCGCCTGGCTGATGCAGCCGCACTCCCGGCAAGTAAACTTATCCCGGATGGTCTCGACCACCTTGAAGCGGCGCGGGATCTCCTCCAGCGTCTCGGTAGTATCCTCGCCCAGCTTCGACAGCCGTTCGCTACCGCAATGGGTGCAGGCGCCAGGAGCTTCGATGACGACACGTTCCCGCTCGATATTGTCCGGCCAGGGTTTGCGCACCGGCCGCTTGCGAGTGAAGGCCCGAACGGTCTGGCTTTTGGCAGAGGCCGCTTCGGACGCAAGCTCGTCCTCGGTCGCGTCGGCGACCAGCTCTTCGAGCTGCAATTCCATCTGGTCGATCAGCCGCTGGGTGCGCTCCCGGCTCGGACCGTGTTTGTCGCGTTCCAACTTGGCGATCAGAAATTGCAGATGGGCGTTGAGCGCCTCGATGCTGGAAAGCTCTGCCTTGGCTTTGGTCGCTTCGGCCTCGGCCTGCAACCGCGCCTCGCGTTCTGCCAGCAGCGCGGCGTGGGCGCTGGCAAGATCATCAGGAAGGGAAAGCGGTGGCAATGACATGCAAATTTTAGAGCATATTTCCTGAACAAATTCAATGACGAAGGCGCTCAGACCCGTGTCGGTCGCCAGGTTTCCTGAGGGGCTCGCCAGTCAATTCCGGACAGCAAATAAGAAAGCTGAGCGGGCGAGATCGCCACCGCGTCGCCCTCCACTAAAGGCCAGATAAACCGGCCGCGTTCCAATTTTTTCGTGAACAGGCATGCGCCCTGGCCATCATGCCAGATCAATTTTACCAGATCACCTCGACGGCCCCGGAAGCAGAACAGATGACCGCCCAGAGGGTCATGCTTCAACACTTCCTGCACCCGAAGGGCCAGCGAAGGAAAGCCGCACCGCATATCCGTATGACCCGTTGCCAGCCACACCTTGATCCCCGTTCCCATCGGAAACGGGTTCATCGCAACGTCTCCAGACTACAAATGAGCCGCAGCAGGACGTCCACGTCGACATCCCGACCGACGATCACACGCCGGCCGTTTGCACTCACCACCTCCATGCGACCGGGTGCGGTGACAGAAGGCGGCACAGCGACAGTCGCCGCAGGTGGCGTACTCGCAACATCAGGCTCGGCAACAACGATCGCTGGAACAAATCCGTTCGCCGAGCGGGGGACAAGCCGTCCTTCCCGCGCTGCCCGGCGCCAGGCATTCAACTGCCAGCGCGTGATCCCATGACGCTGCGCCGTGGCCGTCACCTGCCGCGGGCCGTTATAACTCTCAGCCACGATCGCTAGCTTCACTTCATCCGTGAAACGCCGGCGACGCCCGCTATCGACAATCTCCATCCGGCTGAAACGCCCGGTCAGATCATTTATCCCGTCCATATGTGAAGAACCGTCTATATTGCCGTCTATATAGACAGAGCATCCACGTTCTCACTCACTGCACAATGCGGCCCAACTCGGATGCGTACGATAATGCCATGCCGGTCGCTCATTGACATGACTCCGTCGTCGGCGGAGACAACTGCGGCGCCGGGAGAAGTATGACGCTATCGCACCATCCGTTGGCCCAGCAGCGGCAACGCCGCATTTCGATGTCGGATTAAATCGGCCGCGGAAGATCCGGCTTGGAGGCTACTTTCGGCTCCTGAACCGGTCGAATGCCGTCAGCCGCTGGATCGGCGGATCAGCCTCATCCCAGCGATAGATATCGTTTCGCAGGAACCGCAGTTCCTCCTCCATCGCTGCCTCGGCGATTTCGATCCACCATGATTTTGGGCGGCCGTCGCTGCCATCGGACCAGCGATAACCTCTTGCCTTCAGGCGGTCTTTTTGATCGAAGGGCGAGTTTTCCGCAAAGATGCGTACCCGCGACTGCTGGCTTGCCTCATAAAGCTCGGCGAAGGGCGCTCGATCGCCATTGCCCTTGTAGTGGGAAAGCACCTGCAGCAATGCGAAACAGTCGTCGACCGCGCGATGGCCGACATGGAAATAGCCACTCTGATTGATGAGATAGCCGAGCTTGGTGCCTTCATAGCCTCTCAAGCCCCAATCGATCTCCGAGTTTGAGCACGCCCAGGCCTTGCGAGCGAAGATCGGGGACAGAGCTTCACAGAAGGGGCGATCGAAGCCGGCATTGTGAGCGATGATCAAATCGGCCGGCTCGACCAGCGCCCGCACGACCGCCATATCGATCATCTGGCCGCGAACCATCGCATCGGTAATGCCGGTCAGCCTGGTGATGTCTTCCGAGATCCGCGCGCTTGGCTGCTGCAGGCCACCATAGACGGCGGTGACGTCGCCGACCTCGCCTTCATCGTTAAAGGTGAAACCCACCAAGCCGATTTCGATGACCTCGTCCTGCCTTGCGTCGAGCCCGGTCGTCTCCGTGTCGAGGATAATGCCCTTGAGCGGATAACCCGGCCTTGCTGCCGCGACGATCTCACGGGGCGCAAGCTTTCGCAGGATCTGGTAGCGGCCGGTTGCCTCCAGCATGCGAACCATCTCCGCTTCGCCCGGCGTGGCTGCGGCTTTTTGCTGACGCGCGCTCGATGCCTCCGAAGGGCTCGGCGGTTCGCTTCCTGAAAACATGTCGAGTTGTGACGTCATTGCGCTTCCGACCAAAACAATGCCCAAAGTCTAGCGGGCAGGCCGTAGCGTGAAAACCCCATCGCCAGGGGTTCGGGTCGATACCCACCGATATCGGGTGATCGACGTCGGAGGCGGCCACTCCTTGTCGTGCATATATTTGCGATGGCTCACATTGTTGCCATCCTACGCCTATTCTGTAGAACGATCAGGCAGGCAGCAGCGATATGTCTGAACGGCATCTCGCACTGCAAATTGGATTGGTGACGAAAACAAGCAAAAGAGACGAGCACAATGACGAGTTTTCTGGAAAAATGGTCCGCCAAGAAGTCCGACAAGCCGAAGGCTGGTACACGCAGCGCCGTCGACGCGTTCCGCGCCAGAGTGGCCGAACAGAAGGCCTATCTGACCGAGTTTGAGAGTGACGCCGCCGGCTTCAACAAGTGGCGCTCGACCTGGTTCCAGCGCGCGCCCGGCGGCTTCGGCGTGACCATCGGCCGGGATTCGATCGATGCTGGACACGGACTAAGCTATGTCGTCGTTGAAACCACGACACAGGTTGCTGAGTTCCTCGACGACCTCGCGCAGCATGCCGACCAAGACGTTTCGTTTCAGAAGGCGCTCGAGGAAAACCGTTCGCGCCGTGCCGCACTTCTGAACAACGGCAAGGCTAAGACCAAGGCGCCTGCGGCGAAGGCTGCAACACGGAAACCGGTGACCGTGAAGGCGACGCAGGCAAGCCAGGTGCCGGGCGAGGCGGCCGCCGAAAAGCCGAAGCGCGGGCGCAAGCCAAAGGCATAAATGTCGCACGCTGAGGGGCCTGCGGACGTGGGCCCCCTCTCTCCGAACGCTCTTTGAACTGCCACGCCTGTCGACGGATAGGCTGCCGCGATAACGGAATCGCAGCGATAGTATAGCCGATCGAAGGCACGCGCCTTGCGGTCTCTCTCGGGTGAACAAACGATTTCGTGGTCCCGAAGAACTTCCTCCTTGCGCCGCTAGAGTCGATGACGATGACGTCAGGTGAGGATCAGAGATCCTCCATCAAGCGCTATGGCGACAAACACAACATTTTTCGTCGTTGTAGAACTCCCGCAAGCGGTCGGATCTGCATGTTCGCTTGACTTTGCGCGGTCCTCTGACACCGTGACGGGTCGCCAGGAATTGGATGGTCATGACCCGCAGAGCGCTTTTGCGAATGTCTTCCGCATATCCGCTGGACGCCGATCGATCTGGCGAGCACGCTGCAATGCGACCTGTGACCCGTGGAGGCGCTGGGGGCCGGGAATGTCGAAGGGCCGACTGGATTGGCGGCGTGCCGACCACCTATCACGGGCGCGAGCGATCCTTGCGACGTCGCGTTAGGACCGCGAATGTGGGTTTGCGCGCTGCGAATTGTCGACGCGAAGCGGAGGGATTTGAGATGAATGATGATTTTCGCCTAAGGCTCATCAAAATCAGGGAGGAAAAGATCGCGCATCGCGACGAGCTGCTTGCGATGAAGATGCGAGCCGGGATTGCGAAACAGGTCAACAGTGACATCGATATTGACGGTATGATCGCCCATGAACAACTCGCGATCGACAATCTCGACGACGCGATTGCGCGCCTGAACTGAAGGCGATCACTCGCCACCATTTGGCGAAATCTGGCCATCGACTTTCTCGCGACACCCGCTCATGATGGCGAGGAGCGGGGGAGGTGATGATGAGATTTGCTTTGGTGGTCGGTGCGGTGATTGCTGTCGCTTCTCCGACAGCGAGCCACGCCACTTTGAGGATGAAACATTCTTCGGCGCACCGAATATGTTACGTGAAGCTTGGCGACGAGCCTGATCATCCATGTCAACGGCTGCTCTACATGCAGAACTTGCCGATCGGCGAGGAAACGGTCATTGCGCAAACAGACCGCGGCGACGTCAGCTTCAGTGGGAGGAAGACGGATTCAAGCACGATCTCGGTCGGGGGCGTTCACATAAGCCACCCGCTAAAGGGACAGGGAAAATGCAAACTGGCGATGACCGCTGTCGGCCGCCTTTCCAAGGTTGATTGTAAAGTCCGAACGGAAGAGGGACTTGCGGTTCTGAAATCGACTGGCGACGATCCAAATGATGTTGATCTCAAACTTGGCGGCCCCATTCGTCACTGAGGCGCCCCCAGGGTATGTAAAGTCCTGATCACACAGGGAGAATTTGACGTGAGGAGGGCGCAACGGTCGGCGGCGAGGACACAGAAGGCAACCAGGAAGACTCGCAAGAAGAACGCCTCACACCAGGCTGAGCTGACCTGGTTACATTTCGCCGTCATAATCGCCGCCCCTTGGATCATACTGTTCCTCTTCCCCAGGCATTGGCCGCCATTTCCCTGGGTAGTCGGCCCAATTGCCTGGCTGGCGACCATAGCGGCAGTGATCTCTTTCCTGCACGCGCTGATTATGCGCAAAGGTCTGACGGCAGGCTCGTTGAGCAGTTGCGTAGCCCTTGCGGCCTTTATCGTTGCCGGGACGGTGTATCTTCTGGCCCCACCGATAGGGCCGCTCGTGTCCGTATTGCTGGCGCAAGTCTCGGCAGCCACTCTGGTTGTCACGTTGGCTGCCTTTTTGCGAACGATCCAGGTCGGCATGGATCCGCAAAGGCACGTGGAGTTTCGTCCTCTGATCCCCAACCTGGAGCTGTTCCGCCAGTGGCTGGTACGCGCTGTGCCGCTGCTGGTTTTATGGGACGGTCTGACGGTGATATTTTACAACACGCCTTGCACGGGCGGCCGCTGTCAGGGTGGCGAGGCCCTACTTGGGGTTCAGGGACCTTTCTCGAATATCTACTACGCGGCATATTTCGGGATTATGGCTTTCGCTCTGCCGATTGCGGCCGGCCTTCACGCCCTGCGGCACCTTGTGAAGCGTCCTGGCGATAACAATGAGACGTCCCAATGAGCGAAGAGCCGCATGGATATGGCGGACAACCCCAAAACGACGCGGACACATGACCCGGAGCCTCAGTCTCGGACGTCACCGCCTAGAGGAGGTTGGAGCCTCCGCAGTCGGGGCAAACACAAAAACCGAGATCGTGAATGACCTCATGGCGGCGCGGATGATCCGGTAACGGCTGGCGAGTAGGCTCGGTCTCGCCCCCGGTTTGCGCTGGCCGTCGGCCGAGGCCCGACCATGTCCGCGTCCGCCGCCACTCTACACGCCAGCGCCGGTTTCCACTCCTCAATGGTACGTTCAATATCCTGAGCAGATTGACCGAACCGACGGCGCCGCTGAACGGCAAGTCGCGTCTTGAGCTTCCCGATCAGCTGATGGGCACGTCACCCCTTCACGTAGCGCCGCCAGTCATGCTCTTCCTTGAAACCGAGAACCTCGCGAATTTTTCGGTTGGAGAACAGACCCTCAAACTCACCGATCTCGCGGGTGAACGGTACGTTCGGAAAGTGCTTTGCGGCCAGCTCGCGCGAGGGCGTGTTGGCGGAAACGGTATCATTCGCAGCGTTGAACACCTGAAAGCCGAGCCCGTTCTTTTCGATACAGAGATGGACGATCTGACCGAGGTCGCGAGCATCGATGTAACTCCACGCGATCCGCTTGCGGATGCTGCTGTCGGCGAAATAGCCGGGAAAACGCTCATACTCGTGCGGCTCTATGACGTTTCCGATGCGCAAAGCGTAGATATCTATGCCGAAACGCTCGGCAAAAGCGCGAGCCGTCTTTTCATTAACGACCTTGGAGAGACCGTAGGAATCCATTGGATTGACGTCATAATCTTCTTCGAGCGGAAACTGATGAAAATCCCGATGCCCCTCGGCAAAACAGACCCCATAGGTCGTCTCGCTTGAGGCGATAATGATCTTCTTTATGCCGAGTTTTGCCGCCGCCTCGATGACGTTGTAGGTGCTCATCGTATTGATGCGAAACGTCTCGTTGTCAGGTTTGATCAGGATGCGAGGAATGGCTGCGAAATGTACGACGGCGTCGAAAGGCTGTAGACCGGTGCCGCGGTCAAGGTCAGGAAAATCACGATGCATCGTCAAGGCGTTGTAGACTTGCCCTGCGTCCGTCACATCGGCCTGAAGATTGGTGACGCCCGGGCTGTCGAGCGGCACAAGGTCGACATTGTGCACCTCATAACCCGCGTCGACCAACCACGGAACAGTATGCCGCCCGGCCTTGCCGCTTCCTCCGGTAAACAAAATGCGCTTCGTCATGAAATTCCTCCCAGTGATATCGATCGATAGATAGGCCCACACTCCCGATTCGCAAGAGAATCCTTGGCCAAATCCCGGAGCCACGAAGCGAGACCGGGGCAGGCAAGTCAGAAGACCACTGGATCCCCTTTATTCGACGAGGCCCCCGCTGCTTGCTGACATCGGGAGGAAACTTGCCCGACTTTTCGTCTACTTTCCCTCAATCCGGGAAAGGTCGATCCGAATCCCAGATGCGCCAGGTTCATCCACCGTCGACGATGGCTTGGAGCCGGTCGCGTCGGGAGGGCCATTGCCCGGTTCGTCTTCCCGCTCCCTTGATGGCAGCGGTTCGGTCTTCGCAGATGGCCCCGGATCGGCGGCGCGGAATATGTTGGCACCCTCGAACTCGCCGGTCTTCCAGGCATAGATCGCGTCGCCGAGGATTTGTGGCCCGGCCTCGGTGTCTTTCGGGCTGCCATACCATTTGGTGACGATCCGCACGACCTTGGCGAAGATCGCGGTTCCGCTTCGCAGGTTCGAACAGGGGTCGAAGAGGTCGGGCTTCAGCACCGAGGAATCGGTCACGCCAATCCCGGCCGGTACTTGCGTAATGCCGACGCGAATGATGGCCCTGCCTGCATATTGCCTTACGATCGCAATCGCCGCCTCCGCTGTTATCGCCTTCGGAACAAGGATCAGCCGACCGGCCTGCCTCACCGTGACCGCAAGCGGGTCAGCGGAGCCGGCGGCATCGACAAATCGCTCGACGATTGCGGGGGGCAGCGAGGGATCGGCGCATTCCTTGATCAGTGCTGCATCGAGCATGGCGGCTCCAACGGTACTCAGGTGTTGAACGAAAAGACGAGCGGCTTTGAGAACAGTCTCGCCCAGGCGATCGTATTTGCCCGCTGTGTGGCGACGATCGCAGTGCCGTTGGTCCACCAGCCATTTCCAACCGCGACGATGAGATCCGGGTCATGGAGCATGGACTGCAAAACCGGCCAGACGATCAGTTGCTCGTAGCAAATCAGCGGAGCGACCCGATGAGAGCCGACGGCGACGACCGGGTTCGCAAAGAAGTGAGCGTGGGCACTATCGCGGGCTCCCGACCACGCGCGCCATGGCTGCCACATCGATCCCGGGACCGGCATGCGCTCGCGATAGATGACCGCGCCGCGAGCGGCTGAAGCCTCGATCAGGACGCTGTCATAACCACCCGGGTCGACGATCGCAGCGCCGGCCACCACGACAAGACTTGTTCCCTGAAGGCCTTCCATCCACGCCCGTTCCGTGGTTGGCGTCCACAACCCCAACGCGGCTTCCGGCAGCACGACGATGCCCTTGCCGTCCGGGGCCGCTGCCTTCACCATTGCAATGAGTTCACGATGGCGCCGAAGGCTGGCATCACGACCGAGTGATGCGCCGAGCTTGAGGTCGACACCATGCCAGCGATCGGGTAATGCGGGCGCGGTCCACGACGCGGCGGACCAGAGCCAGAAACCCGCAAGGGCCATGGCGACAGCTGGCCAAAGGCGGGTGACGAGGCCCGCAAGGCCGGCTGTCATGACAAGAAGCCCCCACCAGCCCCATCCGGGAAACAGCACTCCCGCCGCCGTCACAGGATGCGCCCAACCGGTGATTCCGAAAGGAGGAACGCCCGTGAGGATCATGGCGGTCAAATAGCGAACCGGTCGTTGGGTCGAATGCTTTGTCCAGGCGACTGTATGTACACTGACAAAGCTGATGCAGGCGCCGAGCCAGAGCATCACGCCGGCAAGGAGATCGGTGGTGTAATAATTTGCCGCGCCCTGGGGAAGCCCGCGTGAGGCCGCCAGGAAATAGGCGGAGGCGACGATTGCCGCCATCAGTCTCGTCCGCGCATGTGACCATAGAACCGGGAATACCGCCGCGATCGGCAGGAGCAAGACGTCACCGGACCAGCCGAAGACCCCCGCAATCCCGGCCGCCAGAACCAATAGCGGCGAAACAAGGGTGTCACGGCGCATAGGTCAGGATCTCCTCCGCCAGGCCGAGGATGCCCTCGACGGGCAACGGCCCGAAATATCGGGAATCGAAGGAACCGGGGAAAGATGAATGGACGAACACGCTGCCCGTCGGGACCGTCCCGCTCGCGGCGGGTCGGAGCCCTCGACCTTTGCCGTCGAAAGCGCGAACATCGGAGAAGGCGAGCGCTTGGCCGTCGACGGTCACCGTGCTTTCGACATCAACCCGTTGGCCGGCAACAGCGACCACTTTTTTGATCAGCGGTGCGTAGTCCCCTTGGCATGGGCCGGGGCGGAAATATCCGCGCGCCTTGGCGTCCTGCGTTTCCGCCGACGGCCGCGGGCATATGAACACCAGATCTCCGACCGCAACGGGTCGGTCAAGCGGATAGATCCGCCAGAGGCCGAGCGGCTCGCTCGGCGTGAAATTGATCCGGTAATCGCGCCAATGGGCCGAGAACGCCAGCAGGCACATGATGGCAACGGCAGCCCACAGCCGAAAGGGGAACGGCATCCGAGCCGGCGCTACGGATGGTTCGGGAGAGGCGCCCGGCTTCATTTCAGCGATAACCTCGACGACTTGGTCTGGCCCAGACGCTCCGCCTCGTGCGGTCTCATTGTGCTGTTCAGGTGCTGCGCAAGCTGCTGGGCTACGCGCATGCCCTCCCAGGCGGATCGGATCTCGTTCTTCTGTCCCGGCGACATTCCGGACGTGATGGCCTCGAAGACCGGTCCCCTGGCATGCCTTGCCGCGTCTGGCAGGAAGCAGCCCTCGCCGAAACGGGCGGAAACGGCTCGCGCAAATCCCAAGAGTTCAGCCCTCACCATCGTGTCGGAGAGCGCCAACTCAAGTCTACCGGGCAGATCATGACGATCAAGCGCGTCGCGCAGGCGCTCGAGCGCCAGCTTGGCATTGGCCGACAGCGCCGGGATCTCGATCAAAGCCCGTCTGCGCGCGTGTCGCTCCTCGACTTCATATCTTTGTCCGGCGTCCGCTCGCAATTGCACGAAGCGCTCAAGCGAACGGGCAAGTGCGGGAATGTTGGCAAGTGATGCCTCGCGATCCTGCCGGTCATTCCTCGCGGCAAACGGGCCGGTCTGCCCCTTGAGCATTCCGAAGGAGGCGGCCCCATTGGCGAGCCTGACGATCGTCGCGGCCGCGGTAGCCCTGTCCTTCAGCATCGCATCGACATCGACGGCTCGAAACGCCGCGTCCGGCCGGGCATAGACGAGACGGAACCGCGCAGAGACGTCCTCCCATTGTCGTTGCAGGACCCGATCCGCAGACAGCCGCTCCTCCACGGCCTGCTCGATCGGTTTCATCGTTATGGTCATGCCAGACACCATGGGCTCTGCTCGCTTGCTTGCACTCTGGTTCAATGACGGCCATTGCGATCTCCGCAAACCGAGCCTGGCTCCGGCCGCGCTCAGCCGCTTGCCAAGCTCTGTCAGCTCCGGGCGCTGTCGCACGGTCCACCGCAGCCGGTCGCGCAGGAGCGTTCGCGCAACATTGACAAGATGGAGGCCTCGGGCCTCGGCAAAACGCAGAGCCTGGCGATAGAAGCTGCCGCCGGCGTAGTCGAGCGTCGTTTCCTTCGCATTCCTGCGTGAGAGGATCTGCTCGAGGCTGCCGGCCCGTGCAAAGGAGCGCTTGCCAAAATAGAGGCCGAGGTCCTCGCGATGACGGGTCATGGCGACATAGGTCAGATGCCGGTCAAGCGAGAGCGAGGCCAGCACCTTGACGCGATCGACGGTCGCGCCCTGGCTCTTGTGAATGGTCGTCGCGTAGCCGTGGTCGAGGTTGTTGTAGAAGCGCTGCTCGATCGTCACGTGGCGGCGATGATCGCCGGAACCGAGCTCTGCAACCAGACGCCCGGCTTGCGCCTGAACCACCTTCGCCAGCATGCCGTTCTTGACGCCGAGCGATGCCTCGTTTCTCAGGAAGACGATCTGATCGCCGGTTGCGAAGGAACGGGAGCCATCGGCGGTCTTGAACGAAAACCCTCCCGAAATTATCCCGCGTTCGATCAGTTTTTCGCGCGCCAGCTCGTTCAGCAGACGCACGTCACGGCGCAGATGCGCAAGGATGAGGCAGGTCTTTGCAGGGTCGTGCTCGCGGCTCCAGTCTGCGATCAGATTGGAGATGGCTTGCTTCTTGTCTTGAGATCCCGACACCCGGCCATTGGCCCGGTAGGCGGAAATCGCCTTTCCAACGTGACCGCGGGCGAGATGGAGCGAGGCCTCACGCATCCATTCCTCACGCTGGCGGTAGATGGTCTCCAATTCAGCGTAACCGATGCGATCGGCAATCGCACGAAAGGCAGCACCTGCCTCGATCGGTTGCAGCTGTTCCGGATCGCCGATGAGGACAAGCTTGGCGCCGGTCCTGGTCACGGCATCTACGAAGACGGCCATCTGCCGGGACGCCACCATGCCCGCCTCGTCGAGTACGAAGATTGTCCGGTCGTCGGGCCTGTCGCGACCCTGGCTCCAGCGCAGGTCCCAGGAGGAAAGTGTGCGAGAGGCGATGCCCGCCTCCTGCTCCAGTCCCTCGGCCGCCTTGCCGGCAAGGGCGCCGCCGACGACGCGGTAGCCGGCCGTCTCCCATGCCTCGCGCGCCGCCTTCATCATGACAGTCTTGCCGGCGCCGGCGCGGCCGATCACCGCGGCGATCCGGCCGGTTCCGGCAATATGTGCGATCGCCGTCTGCTGTTCGAGCGAAAGGTGCCGATGGCGCGACAATACCGCCTGCAGGACTGTGTCGCGCACGCCGTGGGATGGCCGCTGCGACAGCCAGATCGCCTGATGGATCATTCCCGCCTCCAGCCGCAGCATGGCACGGGTCGTGTACTTCGCAGGCGTCCGGACGCCGGTCGCAAGGTCGAGCCTTTCCCGATCGAGACGCAATGCCTGCGGGCTTTGCAGGATCCGCGCCATCAACTCGCGGAAAAGGTTTGCATCGTCGACATGACGGGTGAGAACTCTTGCGACATCCCTGTCGTCAAACACGCTCTTCTCCCGTGTAATCAGGTCGAGCACGATCTCCGGGCGGCGGCAAATGCGGCTGCTATTGTCGGCCCGGCATTCTTCCTGCAGTGCAAGCCGACCGGGGGTTACCGCGCGGTCAGCCACCCCTTGCTTGCGGCTGATCGCCTTCGTCTCGACGCCAAGATGGACGGTCGGTTGAAGATCTATCCCTTGTGCCTTGAAGGAGCAGCCATCGACGTGCAGGTCCAGCCCCGCCAATGCGAGATGGCGGTTCTGGCAGGCAAACCAGCCCTCGCGCAGGGCATCGAAATCGCTCGCGCTGCCGGCCCAGAGTTCATAGAGGATCTTGCCGGCATGATTGCGCAACAAGGCGCTGTCCGGACCGATACGCGCAATCTTCTTTGGGCCGAAGCCTGCCTCCGTCACTGGCCGCAGCGTCGTCATCAGGTGGACGTGCGGATTGCCCGGCGGGTCGTGAAACACCCAGTCCGCCACCATGCCCCTGGCGGTGACGTGCTGCTGCACGAAGTCGCGCACAAGCGCGATGTTCTGCTGTGCGGTAAGCTCGCGGGGAAGGGCAATCGTCATGTCCTTGGCGAGCTGCGCATCCGAGCGTCGCTCGAATAGCTCGACCTTGTTCCAGAACGCTTCCACAGCGCCGGAGATCGAGCGATCTGATATCATCTGCCGCAGCCATTCAGGGGCGTCCGACGGGATAGAGAACTCCTCGTGCAGGAGGCCTTGCTTTCTCGTGTAGTCGACGGTCCGCGCTTCCCGCTCATAGTCCATCTTCGCGCAGTGCCGGTAGGCGGCCGACAGGACGGCGCTGCGACCCAGGCTGCGGCCAACGATACCGACAGAGAAATGCGGAACGGCCACGGCGACGAAACTCCTCGAAACGGTAGAATTCGGCAGGCTCGAAAGTGCGACGGCCCCGCCAGGCAGAAAGAATGACGTCGCGTCAGCGACGTATAATTGCGCCCTTCAAAGCCGCTCCTTCGGAACGGCCGGGATGATGCTCAAAGGCGTTGCCTTCGCCAACTCGCAATTCTGGCAGTGGATCACCACGCCGATCTCGACGAATTTCATGCCGATCGCGATTTGAACCGGCATGGAAGGAGCGACCGGAATGAAGAAGCCATCGGCAAAGATCCGCCAGGAGATCACGAAGCTGCAGGAGCAGCTGAAGCAGGTCGAGACGCGGGAGGCGGAGCGCATCGGCAGGCTTGCCCTGAAAGCCGGGCTCGGCGACATAGAAGTGGAGGATACCGACCTGATCGCCGCCTTCGAGGAGCTTTCGCAACGCTTTCGCGGCCAGACCCGCCGAGCGCCGCAGGCCGCAGAGCACGCGCATCGAGGCGACGGCGACAGCGGCAGGCAGGTTCAGGCGCTCACGCCTGGCGCGACTGATCGGAACGCTGCAGAGGCTTGAACGCATGGCACGCACGGCGACCACCGACGCCCGCAAGAAAGATGCGCGCGAGAAGATCGAGCTCGGCGGCCTGATCGTCAAGGCGGGGCTTCGTTACGAAAAACGCGCCCTGCTGTTTGGCGCCCTGCTCGAGCTGAAGGAAAAGCTGATGGACGGCGACAGCGAACGGATTCGCCTGACCATGAAGGGTGCCGAGGCACTGGGTCGCGACGATGGCTAGGCTACTCCTCATCTGCGTGCCCGTGATCGCAATGACGGCGGCGACGCTCGGTCTTTCCGGCTTCGAGCCGTTCCTGGCGGGGCTCGGAAGGACTGAAGCCGCAAAGCATTTGCTTGGCCGGGCCGGAATTGCTCTTCCTTACATCGCCGCTTCCGTGGTCGGGATCGCGTTCCTTCTGGCCAGCGCCGGCTCGACCAGGATCAGGATGGCCGGATGGGGCGTTGCGGCGGGTGGTGCGCTTGCTGCGGCGATCGCGATCATTCGCGAGGCCCTGCGCGTTGCCTTGCTTTCCGCCGACATGCCGCAGGATCAAACGATCTACGCCTTCGTCGATGCCGCAACCCTGATCGGTGCGGTCACCTCCACACTGGCCGCGGGCTTCGGGTTGCGCGTGGCGCTGGTCGGAAATACCGCCTTTGCCAGGTCGGAAGCCAAACGGGTAAGCGGCCGGCGCGCCATCCACGGCTCGGCCAAATGGATGCGGATCGCAGACGCGATGCGGATGTTTCCCCAAACCGCCGGCATGGTCATCGGTGAGGCCTATCGCGTCGATCATGACGATGTTGCCGGCCTGGCGTTTCGCGCCGATCTCCGCGACAGCTGGGGCAAGGGCGGGCGATTGCCGCTCCTGTGTTTCGATGGATCCTTCGGCTCGTCGCATGGCATCGTCTTCGCAGGATCCGGCGGCTTTAAAACGACCTCGGTGACGGTCCCGACGGCGCTCGCCTGGCCCGGCACCCTGATCGTGCTCGACCCGTCGGGCGAGGTCGCGCCCATGGTCGCGGGCCGCAGGCGGATGCTCGGCCATGAGGTCTATGTGCTCGATCCGAAACATCCGACGACGGGTTTTAATGTGCTGGACTGGATCGGCCGGTTCGGCGACACCAAGGAGCAGGATATCGCCGCCATCGCCACATGGCTTGTCCCCGATCGAGCCCAGGCGGGAAGTGGACGCGACGACTTCTTCAGGAGCTCGGCCCTGCAGTTGCTGACGGCGCTGATAGCGGATGTCTGCCTGTCAGATCGGGAAGGCAACGAGCAGACGCTCCGCCAGGTTCGCGCCAATCTGGCCGAGCCAGAACAGAAATTGCGCGGACGCTTGAAGGAGATTTACGAGAGCTCGTCGTCGGCGTTTCTTCGTCAGAACGTCGCCGCCTTCGTCGAGATGACGCCCGAGACCTTCTCGGGCGTCCACGCCAACGCGATCAAGGAAACGCACTGGCTGTCTTATCCAAACTATGCCGCACTGATCTCGGCTTCGAGCTTTTCAACCGGCGAAATTGCCACAGGCGCGATCGACGTGTTCATCACCATCGACCTCAAGACGCTTGAGAACCACGCAGGCCTAGCCCGTGTGGTCATCGGCTCGCTCCTCAACGCGATCTACAATCGACACGGCGCGTTCAGGGAGCGCACATTGTTCCTTCTCGACGAGGCAGCCAGGCTTGGCTATATGCGCATTCTCGAGACCGCCCGCGACGTCGGCCGCAAATACGGCATTACATTGATGATGCTGTTTCAGTCGATTGGCCAGATGCGGGAAACCTATGGCGGCCGCGAGGCAGCCAGCAAGTGGTTTGAAAGCGCCAGCTGGATTTCCTTTGCCGCCATCAACGATCCCGAGACGGCCGACTATATTTCGCAGCGTTGCGGCATGACCACCGTCGAAACCGATCAGGTCAGCCACAGCTCGCAGGCACGGGGATCGTCTCGCACGCGCTCCAAACAGTTAAGCGCCAAACCGCTTATCCAGCCCCACGAGGTGCTGTTGATGCGAACGGATGAGCAGATCATTTTCACGGCGGGCAACCCGCCGCTTCGATGCGGCCGGGCCATTTGGTTTCGGCGCAGGGACATGGCCGGCCGCGTCGGCGCCAATCGATATCACGGGCGCACCGCCAGACGGTAAGAGGTACACTTCACACTTCACCGAAATGAATCGGTTGCCGCGGATCGATTCACATCATTCGTTGGACGCAGAATCCTGAAGCGGCGATTCTGTCGGCATGATCAAACAACCATATCAGCTCTATATCGAGCGGACGGATGCCACGAAGAACATGGCCCGCTTCTACACCATGTCGATCGAGCCAACTTTGTTCGGTCAGGCTTGCCTCACCCGCAGCTGGGGTCGGATCGGCGCCTCGGGTCAGTCATTGACCCATCATTTCGATCGCGAGCAGGATGCCGTATTGCTGTTTCTCGAGGTCTTGCGTCGCAAGCGCAGGCGCGGCTATCGTCCGCGAATGCCCCTGGCCTAGCCGAGCCCGTGGGTCGGATAGAGCAAGTGTTGGGGCGCGCGCGGGCATAGTGGGCGCAATCAGCCGAATTTGAGCCCCGTCTTCCAGCGCGCTAGCAATACGCGCCGCTGAGCGCCGGTCTCGTTGTTTCCCGCGCCGGGGGGAGATTACGGA
>NZ_JAELUG010000812.1 GCF_016429255.1 Rhizobium sp. ASV8 | reverse complement strand
ATGCTGGGCTGCTCTCTGAGTTTGACGGCCGTGTGAGGAATAAATGGCGAGAGGGAGGGAGAGAGCCAACGGAGTGCTGATGGTTGATGATACAGCGGAAGATGGATTGAGGTAATGGGTGATGTGGTGCCGCCGTATCGCAATTGCATCGAGTGTCGCACGGAATTTTCTCGAAGCCCCAAGTACCAATGGCGTCACTACCCGAAAGCTTGCCGCCGTTTGTGCGTTTTGATCAGGCTGCTTTTGGTGGGCCCAGCCGGCTTGCCGGGGAGTCATGCCGGCGAGGCTCCCTGAAAGAGACGAGGATCAAGGCACAACAGCGCTGGAGCCCACTAATTAATCACCGCCCAAGTTGGTATACTACAGAGGCCTTTCACCCGACTTACACTGTAATG
>NZ_JAELUG010000811.1 GCF_016429255.1 Rhizobium sp. ASV8 | reverse complement strand
CCCCCCCCCCCCCCCTCCCCCCCCCCCCCCCCCCCCCCCCCCCACCCCCCACGACACGTCGTCGGCAGCGTCAGATGTGTATAAGAGACAGTCTTTACCGCTGCAGCATTCGTCGATAGCATTTATGCACCGTCTCCGCTCGAGCAACGGTATTTCGGATTCGATATGCATAAAGTACGGCTCAATTACAGCTTCCAGGACTCTTTGAGGGGGTAAGGTCAAAGAACCTTCTGCGTCGATGTATGGTATTGTGTCGGAATCAAGCACTTCTAGGAGTTCATTTTGGGCTCGTGCCTGCTGCGCAAGCAAGCGGCTCCAGATTGTTTCTGACGTGTCTATATCATTTTGAGAGAGCTCTTGCGATATCCTTGACGCTATAACCTGTCTCTTATACA
>NZ_JAELUG010000810.1 GCF_016429255.1 Rhizobium sp. ASV8 | reverse complement strand
GCGGAGGCCCGCGCTTCGAACCGTGCTCAAGCCAAGGACTCGAATACACAGACTACTCCTGCACAGAGCGAGTCTGGACAGCGCGGTCCCGAGACTGCGACTGCGACGCCTGTCAAGCCTCGGAACGAGACCAAGGAGACTGATACCCGGGCCCAGTCTTCCAAGGAGAACCAGACCGATAAGCCAGAGACACAGTACAAGAAGAAGAAGGCAGCGGCGGCTAAGGAGCCCGAACCATCAACCAATGGACCTGTTGCAGCGGCTCGCGATGTCGCAACCAAGGGTGAGTCCTCGAAGAATGGTGCTGCTTCGACCGAAGCTGTCGAAGCCGCAATGGCAGGCATGGAAACTCGCCTTAGTACGCAGCTTTCGGACACGCTCAAGTCGTCACTCAGG
>NZ_JAELUG010000809.1 GCF_016429255.1 Rhizobium sp. ASV8 | reverse complement strand
GGATAAGACACTTTGCCTAGCCAAAAGTCGATGTGCTGATTGTCAATAACAAGAGTGACCACCTGTCCAAGTGCCTTATTTACATTTACGAGAATTACGGTCAAATTCCACATAGTTCGATACTCCCGGCTAGTTTCCCCGAATCTAGAGTTTCTCTGGAGAAAGCGACTGTCGAGTAATTTCCATGCCCTATTACATTACACACATTACTCTTCGTTGTTTCCGCGCGGAAAGGGCGCATAATATCGCGACTATCGGTAGAGTTCGGAAGAATTCGGCCACTTCTGGCCCGAGTTATTCACTGTGAGGCTTCAGGCACAAATGAATACGGCAGGAAGACTGAGTGGCTGCATGGTATGTATAAGGCACTCGCAGCTGTGCATCAATACTATGGCC
>NZ_JAELUG010000808.1 GCF_016429255.1 Rhizobium sp. ASV8 | reverse complement strand
CATTTATAGCGATTTAAAAAAAATTCATGTGTGATTTAAAACTTGTTGGTTCAACCTAGAAACTCCTTTATCGTGTCCCGCGTGTTACCAGAGAATCTTATCATAAATTTCGCAATTGCTTTTCATGATGTGATGTTCCAAGTCCCTTGTTTATTTGCCCTTCTGCTCCAGCATCTCCTTTTCTTCCTCTTCAATTTCAGCATCAACCTTGGCGCCCTTTGATGGCTCGTTTCCGTGCCATTTAGCCTGTCGCAGTTAGCATGGGGTGTCGAAGAGTATGCATTGGGGTCGAGTTGTCTCTTACGGGAAGAGTAGGGTCCTTCTTAGACATGCGCGTCTCAGCGTCGTCATCGTTCTGCTCTTTTTTCTTCTGCAGGTAATGAATTAGTATCGGTT
>NZ_JAELUG010000807.1 GCF_016429255.1 Rhizobium sp. ASV8 | reverse complement strand
GTAAAAGCAGGGTTTCGGAAGGGAGGAGCCGTAGCTTTGGATGGTATTTGCGGCGTAAAGCGAGGCGTTTGAGGGGCAGGCTGTGGTTGGTGGTGATGTTGCTTTGACGGCGACGAGAGGTGAGCAAACGGATTCGGTCTGCTGGATCCCTTTGACGGAGAGCCGAACCCGGCTGCCGGGGGTTAGCATGATATTTTTATATCAGGACCATCCGCCAGCTGGCGCCAGCTGACACCAGACGGCGTACAGCCGCCACCTTGGGAGGGAGACTCACCAAAATTTGACGACGCTCGAGCTACGTGCGTAAAAGGGCTGCTAGGATCGCAGGGCGCAGATCCATTATATTCCCATTCCATGGGGCTTTCAAAGCTTCTTTGATTCATGATTCTGTCGTGG
>NZ_JAELUG010000806.1 GCF_016429255.1 Rhizobium sp. ASV8 | reverse complement strand
CCCCCCCCCCCCCCCCCCCCCCCCCCCCCCCCCCCCCCCCCCCCCCCCCCCCCCCCCCCCCCCCCCCCCCCCTCGTACAAGCAGAAGACGCCACCCGAGATTTAATAGACCGTCTCGTGGGCTCGGAGATGTGTATAAGAGACAGGACCACACCACTGCATGGGGACAGAGCAGTGGTTCGAAATTGTTGTACATTAGAGAACTATTAAAACCTGAAAGTCGCCCGAATAGACATAGCTTCAGCTAAAGTCCTGTCTCTTATACACATCTGACGCTGCCGACGACGTGTCGTGGGGGTAGTTGTCGGGGGTGGGGGGGGGGGTGGAGGGGGGGGGGGGGGGGGGGGGGGGGGGGGGGGGGGGGGGGGGGGGGGGGGGGGGGGGGGGGGGGGGGGGG
>NZ_JAELUG010000805.1 GCF_016429255.1 Rhizobium sp. ASV8 | reverse complement strand
CCCCCCCCCCCCCCCCCCCCCCCCCCCCCCCCCCCCCCCCCCCCCCCCCCCCCCCCCCCCCCCCCCCCCCCATTTTTCACCCATAAGACGGCATACGAGATTTAATAGACCGTCTCGTGGGCTCGGAGATGTGTATAAGAGACAGCAGAGAGAGTCTAAGGAGCCCAAACTCGTCGGCGAAGTTGTAGAAAAGAGTCGCTTTGACGAAGCTGACTTCGCCGATGTACCATTTAGTACGTTGCCGTTCGTAGCTGTCTCTTATACACATCTGACGCTGCCGACGACGTGTCGTGGGGGGTTTTGTAGGGGGGGGGGGGGGGAGGTAGGGAGGGGGGGGGGGGGGGGGGGGGGGGGGGGGGGGGGGGGGGGGGGGGGGGGGGGGGGGGGGGGGGGGGG
>NZ_JAELUG010000804.1 GCF_016429255.1 Rhizobium sp. ASV8 | reverse complement strand
CCCCCCCCCCCCCCCCCCCCCCCCCCCCCCCCCCCCCCCCCCCCCCCCCCCCCCCCCCCCCCCCCCCCCCCTTTTTTCACGCCGAAGACGGAAAACGCGATTTAATAGACCGTCTCGTGGGCTCGGAGATGTGTATAAGAGACAGCCCTTCTTCGTCCAATGCAGATGTCAGATGTGATTAGAATCAAGTGAGGGCGGATAATTCCGTTTCCCTTTTGTTTCTTTGCTCGCGGATTAATATTTCCTTGCAGCTGTCTCTTATACACATCTGACGCTGCCGACGACGTGTCGTGGGTGTAGTTGTAGGGGGGGGGCGGGTGAGTGAGAGGGGGGGGGGGGGGGGGGGGGGGGGGGGGGGGGGGGGGGGGGGGGGGGGGGGGGGGGGGGGGGGGGGGG
>NZ_JAELUG010000084.1 GCF_016429255.1 Rhizobium sp. ASV8 | reverse complement strand
TGCCGTTCACGCAGGTGAACGCAGCCGGGGAATGGGAGGGCCTGGAAGCCGATCTTTCCCGCGCCGTCTGCGAAAAGATGAAGATCAAGTGCGACATCAAGCAGATGGCCTGGGACGGTCTTATCCCGTCGCTGAACGAAAAGAAGGTCGATTTCATCATCGGCGCTTTCTCGATCACCGATGATCGCCGCAAGGTCGTCGATTTCAGCACGCCCTACTACACCGAAGGCACGTCCTTCGTCGGCGCCAAATCCGACAGCACCAAGATCGCGACAATCGACGCTCCCGACGGTTCGGGCAAGATCATCGATCCCTCGATCGTGTCGGGCAAGATTATCGGCGTCCAGACATCAAGCGTTCAGGCTGCCTATGTCGCGAAATATCTGAAGGGTGCAGAGGCCAAGAGCTACGACACCGCCGACAACTCCGTCGCCGACCTCGTTGCCGGTCGTGTAGACTATGTCCTCATCCCCGATCTTTACATTCAGACGTTCCTGAAGTCGGCCGCCGGCGCCGATTATGAAGTGAAGCTCGAAGTGCCGAAGAACTCCGCTCTTGGCGAAGGCGTTGCCTATGCCATTCGCAAGGGCGATGCCGACACGCTCGGCAAGGTCAACGGCGCGCTTGCCGAGCTCAACAAGGACGGCACGACGCAGAAGCTTGTCGACAAGTGGATCTTCGGCAAGAAGTAATCGCGTGACACCGGGCGTGGCCTTGGCCGCGCCCGGGGCGCCTTTTCCTGCTCCTGTCGTGAGATCGCTTCCAAAGCCTCATCGCAGCATCGAGGAGCAGACGACGCCTGATCCCGCATACCGGCCTGTTGGGCCGTCCGGCTGATTGCAACAGGCAAAGCCGCATAGAGCAGGTAAAACGCATGGACACATATTGGCACTTGCTCGGCTGGGGGCCGGAAGGCTGGGGCGCGAATTTCGCCTGGGGCTTGCTGATGACCCTTCAGGTATCGATCATCTCCTACATCGTGGCCGTGATTTTCGGCTTTCTGGGAGCGGCCGGCAAGCTTTCACATCATCGCTCTCTTCGCTTTTTTGCCGGACTTTACACGACCGTCGTCCGCTCGCTTCCGGAGTTGCTGGTCATCCTTCTGCTCTATTTTTCCGTTGCCAGCGGCGCGGAGCGCTTTTTGAAATATACCCGCCTCGTCGACGACAACTTCCAGTTCAGCCCCTTCTGGGCGGCGATCATCGCACTCGCCTTCGTCTCCGGCGCCTTTATGACCGAAGTTCTGCGCTCCGCCTACCTGGCGGTGCCCCCCGGCCAGATCGAGGCGGCCGTGTCGATCGGCATGCGGCGGCGCAAGATCCTAACACGCGTCGTCCTCCCGCAAATGATGCGCCACGCGGTCCCCGGCATGGGCAATCTCTGGCTGTCGATCACCAAGGAAAGCGCCATCATCTCCGTGCTCGGCTCGTTTAGCGAGTTGCTCTATACGGGCTATCGCGCAGCTGCCAGCACCAAGCAATATATTCTCTTCTATGGCCTGACGGCCCTGCTCTTCCTGCTGATCACGCTGGTTTCCGTCTTCATCATCAGCCGCATCGAAAACCACCTCAACCGGGGGCATCGCTGATGGAAACGATCACCAACGTCATCTCCTTCCTGCCCGCCCTCATCAGGGCGATGCCGCTGACGCTGCTGCTGACGGCAACGGCTGGTATCTTTGGCCTCGTCATCGGTACGCTGACCGCGCTTGCCCGTCTGTCGAAATACAGGCTTCTCGCGTGGCCCGCCTTTGCCTTCACCTTTGCATTTCGCGGAACGCCGCTGCTGGTGCAGATCTATCTGATCTATTACGGCCTCGGCCAGATTTTGCCCGGGACCTGGGTTCGCCACAGCTTCCTCTGGCCCTATCTGCGTGACGGATTGTGGTACGCGATCGCCGCACTCAGCCTGAACCAGGCATCCTACAATGCGGAGGTCATTCGGGGTGCGATCCAGGCAATCCCGCGCGGTCAGATCGAAGCCGCGCTGTCGGTCGGCATGAGGCGTTGGACCATCCTACGCCGTGTCACGCTGCCGCAAGCGTTCCGCCATTGCATGCCGGTGCTGACGAGCGATCTGATCATCCTTTTGAAGACCACGTCTCTTGCCTCGACCATCACTATTCTTGAGGTCATGGGCACGGCGCGGATGTTGCAGCGCCAGTCGCTCTTGATCTTCGAACCGTTGATCGCCGCCGGCATCATCTATTTCACCGTGGTCTTCATCCTGACCCGGATCATGAACGTCGTCGAGTTCCGCATGACGCGCTATCGCGCCGCTCGAGCGTGAGCTTGCAAGCCTCGGGAGGAATTGAAATGGTCGAGACTGCACTTTCCGTGAAGGACATCCACAAGAGCTTCGGCGGTGTCGAAGTCTTGAAGGGTATCTCATTTGAAGCCCGAAAGGGTGACGTCATCTCGCTGATCGGCAGCAGTGGCTCGGGCAAGAGCACGCTGCTTCGCTGCATCAACTATCTCGAAACGCCGGATCGGGGTGAAATCTCGGTTGCGGGTGAAGTTATCCGAACGGCGCCCTCACGCGACGGCAAGATGCACGCCGCCGATCCCCGGCAACTCGAGCACATTCGCTCGCGCCTCGGCATGGTGTTCCAGAGCTTTAATCTTTGGTCCCACCGGACAATCCTCGAAAACATCATCGAGGGGCCGATCCACGTCCTCGGCACGTCGCGGAAGGAGGCGATCGCCGAAGCGGAGGTGCTCATGGAGAAAGTCGGCATCACGCCCAAGCGCGACCAATATCCGGCGCAATTGTCCGGTGGTCAGCAGCAACGTGCGGCAATCGCCCGCGCGCTTGCCATGAAACCCGAAGTGATGCTGTTCGACGAGCCGACCTCGGCGCTCGATCCCGAGCTCGTCAACGAGGTGCTTCAGGTCATCAAGAAGCTCGCCGAAGAAGGACGCACCATGGTGATGGTCACGCATGAGATGGCGCTCGCTCGCGACATTTCGAGTGAGGTGATCTTCCTTCATAAGGGGCTGGTGGAAGAGCGTGGTGCTCCTGACAATGTCATGAGAGACCCGCAATCCGAACGGCTTCGTCAATTTCTGCGGATGGGATGAGAACGATCATGAGCAATAGCGATTTCGAGAATTTCCTGCCGGAACTCGTTGAGATCAGGCATCATCTGCACCGAATTCCGGAAATTGGGCTTTCCGAGTTCAAGACCTCCGATTTCATTGCCGCCCAGCTCGAAAAATGGGGCTTCGAAATCACACGCGGGCTCGGCAAGACCGGCATAGTCGCTACTCTTCGGGCCGGCAATAGCAATCGCGCCATAGGTTTCCGCGCCGATTTCGACGCCCTGCCGATGCAGGAGGAAACCCATCTTCCCTATGCCAGCCAGCATCCCGGCGCCATGCATGCCTGCGGCCATGACGGCCATACCAGCATGCTTCTCGGCGCGGCCTGGGCGCTCTCCAATGACAAGAGCTTCTCAGGTACCGTGCATTTCATCTTCCAGCCGGCCGAGGAGAACTTCGGCGGCGGCAAACTGATGATCGAAGACGGGCTGTTTGAGCGCTTTCCCTGCGATCAGGTCTTTGCCCTGCACAATTGGCCAGGCATCCCGGCCGGCACCTTCACGACTCGAGCCGGACCGATCGCAGCCTCGATCGACGTGGTGACGCTAACCGTCAAGGGCAAAGGCGGCCACGGGGCACAGCCGGAGCTGACCGTCGATCCTGTAGTCGTCGGCTCCAGCATCGTCATGGCGCTCCAGACGCTGGTTGCGCGCAATATCTCTCCTCACCAGCCGGCGGTCGTCACCGTCGGTGCCTTCCTGTCTGGTTCGGCCTCCAATATCATTCCCGATACAGCCGTGCTTGAGATCAGCATGAGGGCGATGAACCCGAAGGTGCGCGAGGAGATACGCGAGCGCGTCGAGCAGGTGGCGACACTACAGGCCAAAAGCTACGGTGCCGACATCTCGTTCGACTGGCAGGTCGGTTATCCGGCCACCATCAATGACCGACAGGCAGTGGACGTTGCACGATCGACGATCATAAGGCGTTTCGGCGAGGATGCGTTTAAAGAACTCGACTTTCCCTTGATGGGCAGCGAAGACTTCTCCTTCCTGCTGGAAAAGGTTCCCGGCGCCTATGTGCTCATCGGCAACGGCGACAGTGCCGGCCTGCATACGACGACCTATGATTTCAACGATGATATCCTGCATCAGGGCGCCATGTACTTCTATCACCTGGCCAAGGATCAACTCGCATAGGCATGATGCGGTGCCAACATATTGACAAAGCTCCCGGCAATTGCTGCATCGAAGCTGTTGCCGCGATTGCTGTCAGATATGTCAGGTCACTGTATCGGACATGATGCGCCGACCTCTACCGGTTGGACCCGATCATGCGTGCCAGACGACCCTACTTGCTCTCCTGCGGTCCCATATAGAGCACACCCTTGGCAGGTTCGAGACCTGTTGCATGTCATGCCGCAAAGCACTAGCCATTCTTGGCTCGCATTGCCTGATAGGCAGCGTTGAAGCCTTCGAGAGACACGGGAAGTTCTGCGGCGTTTCCCTGCATCATCCGGATAGAGACTTTTCCTGACTTTTCCTTCATCAGGACATCAAGCATTCCAGGCGGACAGAGCCCCTCCACCAGGCACCCTTGCGTGGTACAACGCGATATCTTCGCAACCGTCGAATATTTGGTGCCGAACCCGATCTTTACGCCCCCCTGAATAGCAAATCCCAGCGGGAGAGCCATCTGCATGCCAATCTTGTTGTCGGCAGAGCGCGCCATGCTGATCACCATGAATACCTGCTTTTGATCGGACGACGTCAATCGATACATGATCTGACATGGAGGCTTCATGGACGCATCAGTGCTGCATTGCAGCGTCCAGGCTGCAAACTGCTGCTCCGTCACTTGTGATGCAAGCGGCGCAGCCGCTGGGGGACTTGTCGACGCATTGCCCGGCAAAACAGTGTTGCCGGGCTGGGATGCCTCTTTGGGAGGATCGGCTTGTGGTTTCGCCGCATCGTTGTCAGCGCCGAGTGCAAAGGATGCAAGCACGTGTGAAAGCAGAAGCGTCGCACAGAAGATTGCAGGTTGCCGAGATAAGCGCATACACCCCTCCATTATTTTATTTGCATATTTATGCTAATCGTACAATTATATCGAAATTAATTCCATTTAAATTTCAATTTATATTCTGTATAGGTTAGTTTTTCAAATATTATATAATTTTATACCGCAGTTATTGGGTTATTACTTCAGGCGCGCAGAAGGATATGCTCGGATGATGTCGATGATCATCGCCAAATACTCAATCGTTGCGCTGTTCGCGGTGAGCGGCAGCCCGCTATTTGGTGAGAGCTATCTGCAACAGGCACCTCCTGAAAAAACCAATCCTGCATTCGTCGAACAGCTCCCGGAAACCTCCGTGGTGCCGGCACCGCAATTGCCGACCGAGCACCGGAAGCCCCCGCATAGACCACGAGCAGCGCCAAGCGTCCGGCCACAGACCGCATTGGCAAACAGCATCTTTCCAAGCGTGGGCAACGGCGTTACCGAACGAGCAGCACCTGCGCCCATGGACAATAGCCTGCCGACCGTAGGACAAGGCACAGTCGGACACTGAACGCACTCCACCGCCCCCCGTTTGGGCCTTTGTGAGCGGCACTTCCAAAGATGTCGACCTCACTACTCTGATGATCGAGGAGCAACATCGAGATGAGACATACCGATCAGATTATCGCCGCCTTATTTACCCTGCTCGCCGGCACGCTCGGCTCGGCGGATGCATTTGCCGTCGATCAGTCCGTTCTCCGACATTCCGGATTTTCCGAAACTCGCATCCCCCAGGTAAACGGCAACGTTCCCATCCGGAAGAACAGCAATCTTGAGAAGGCAAACGCCGCCAAGACCTTGACCAAACAAAATTCAAGCGACACCACGCAGAACGGAACCGTGAGCTGCGGACCTGAGAACGCGCAATCCGATATTTGCCGAAAGATGATCCAGCATCGCTAGCGGTTACAGGCTCTTCGGCTTATCGGCCACCACGGGCGGCCTGGACGCCGTCGCGACCACAGGCTGCGCCGCGCTGGCCTGCTGAAGATCGACCGCCGGTGCGATCGGTCTTCCATTGCTATCCAGCTTGTACGTCATGGCCCTTTGATGTTCCTGAAGATAGCGCATGAATGCGGCTCCAGCGGCGGCATCCTGGAACTCCCACAGCCCATTCTTGACGCCTTCGAAGATCAGCGCATAGACAGCGAGCTGTATCCCCTCCTGAACCCCCAGGGTTGTCGGCGCGTTGCGAGTAACACCACCTTCGATCTGGAGCAACTGGTCGACGCCGACGAAGCGGAATGCCGATCCCTGCAATTGCACGGAATAGACAGTCTTGGTGGTGCTCACGGAGGCGAGGACGCGCCCCGTGCTGACGCTGACGGCTCGCAGCGATACCGTTACTATATCCTTGCGATACTGGGTGTTTCCGCCGATGCCGAGATAGTTGGCGCCGATGCCACCCGTCGTTTCGTTTGAATCGTAGCCGATGATGCCACCGTCGAGCAGGACGCCGGCAAAGCGCAGTGGCGGTATGCCGCCCGCCTTTGCGCCGTACACCGCAGACCGGGTGTTCTGAATGATCTGACGCTCCTGCAGCAGTGATTGCAGATCGGTTCGCTCCACGACACTGAACCACTGGCCATTACCCGCCTTGGTCAGGACGTCGGCCAGCATTTGGGCGCCGCCCTGGGTCAGGGCGCGCGAAAACTCGGCGAAGTTTTCATTGGGCTTGTTCTGTCCCGTAAGATCGGGGAAGGAGTATACCGCGACATCAAGCTTCTGCTTGGGTTGCGGCAGACTTTCCAGGGCTACACCCGTCTTCGTGGCGGGCATGAGTGTTGCTGGAGTACTCATCGGATCAAGGCTGCTGCCCGCGGCAGCACAGCCTCCCAGACCTAATCCGCATAAGATGGCTGCAATGGGAAAACCGAAACGCGACATGGCTTTACGATTGAATCGCCCCCATAAGGAATTGAGAAGTTACGCAGTCAATTCGGTTAGGGATTGGTGGGCACCTGCCCGCTTTGGATCACGATGACCGGAGACGATCCACTTGAGCCTGCTCCCTGATTTACGTTTCCAAGATTACTCAATGCACTGTTGAGGCCCGAGAGATCCGGCGTCTGCTGTTGGCCGGACTTAACGCCATCTCCCTGCGTCTGTGCGGTCGACAAAAGGAATGACCCATTTAGCGGATTGCCGCCAAATGTCGGATTGGTTGGCTGATAGACCAGCTGTCCCGCTGATGTTGACGCTGCCAATCCGGCGGTCAAACCAACCGCGATAATTGCCGCACGTACGATCATTGTCATTCCTCTCCCTGGTTCCCGGACGCAACTGCGCCCACTCAACGCTTGATAAGCAGCCCACCGCCTGGCAATCGCGCGATCAACACATTGACCGGCGCGGAACCGGCGGGCTGCAGTACGCTTACGTTCATGCCAATGCCGTTCAGCAGCATGACGTTCGATCTCAGATTATTTCCGGCTTGGAGCACGTTTATATTGCCGTAGTTTCCGATGATGCCGGCAGTTGAGATATTTCCTGCGCCGCTCTGAAGGTGATAGACGCTGTTACGCATGCCGATTTCCAGCGTTTGCGCCAGATTGTTGCCGCGGACCGTGCCTCCGGCCTCGGGCAAGCCCGGGATACCAGCCGTCATATGGTTCGCGGGGTTGTGATATTGCTCCGTCTGCTGCGGTGGCGTCCCACTGTTGAATGTCAACGTCGTCGTCACGTTGACCGGGATCTGAACCACATAGGCAGTCTCGGCTCGGCATTCGTCTGCCGTCTGGAGAAGCAAAACAGCCAGCGCTATGCCGAGACTTTGCACCAGTCCCGAACGGCATGCGCGTTTCATTCCGATAACCCACATTGTGATGCACCTCGATCGGTTTCGATCTGTAGTCTCGCACTCACGTCAACCTTGTCTGCCACAGCGACCATCGTCGTGGCGAGTATGCGATCCGAGCCGGGCTGCAGATCAAAACTGCCCAGTTGAACGCTCTCACTGGTGCCGCCAACCCCATGCGTGAGAAGAACCAGCCTGTATGTCCCCGATGCCGCCGTGGTCGACTTGCCAATCACCTGCACCACCAGAAACGGCTCTCTCTTGCTTGTCGCAATCAGACATTTCGTCCCTGCTTGCGAGGCGGCGGGAACCGCGCACGAAAGCACCATGGCGCAAAGGAAGAGAGATTTACGAGTTCCAAAAGCCGATGAATACTGGTAGCCGGCGACCGCCAGTGCAGCGGAAGCGATCCTTTGGAAAGAGGAGGCGGACATTTCGTTTCGCCTCCCCTATCGTCCCCTTTAATGCTGGACCGTGACGGCGACGTTCCTATAACCGAACTGTGCCGTCACCGACGTATTCGTCACCGAACTCGAGCTGGTCTGCGAAGTCAGTGCATAGTTCCCGGTACCGATCTGAACGGTCCCCTGGAGGTTCGAGCCTCCGAGCTGGAAGCCGCCGCCCTGTACGCCGGACTGGGATGCTATGGCCGTGTTGTGATAGCCAGCCTGCACGATGAGAGAATCGTTGGAACCGAGCGGATTGGCGATCTGTGCCGTCAGCGCGGTATTTCCAATGCCGAATTGCGCAGTGCTTGCTTTATTTACACCGAAGAACGACGACTGGCTTGTCGCGGCGAAGTTACGTCCGCCGGCCTGGAATGTGTCCTGCGAATTGTTGCCGCCGGCCTGGCTGGCAAAGGACACGTTCTCCCAACCAAACTGTGTCGTGGAAGAGGCATTGCCGTTGCTACCGATGACGCCCCATTGTGAGGTGGCGGCAAAATTGCCGACGCCCACCTGTAGCGTCGTCTGGTCGTTTCTGCCGCCGTCCTGGCCGACAACAGCGCCGTTGCCCCAACCGAACTGCATGGTGTCCGAACTGTTCGAGCCATGGGAACCGTTGGTCTGGGTGGTCGAGGCAAAATTCAACCCGCCGACCTGGAGCGTATCCTGGGAATTGTCACCCTTGGACTGATCCACGAATGCGGCATTGCCGAAGCCGAATTGGCCTATTGTAGAGTTGTTCTGCCCGCCGTCACGCTGGCGTGTCGACGCGAAGTTCAAGGTACCAAACTGAAGCGTGCTCTGGTCGTTGGTCTTGCCCTTCTGGTCAGCGACAGCAAAATTGCCGGCGCCAAATTGCAGGATGTCGGATGTGTTGGACTTCGCCTTGTCCTGATTGGTGACCGCAAAGTTGCCGACACCGTTCTGAAGGGTCAGCGCCTGGTTGTTGCCAGTATCCTGACTGACGAACGCGCCGTTGAAGGCGCCCATCTGACCAATGAATGATTCATTGTCAGCCGGTGTTGATGGTGGCTGCGCAAGTGCCAATGAAGTACTTGCCAGAAGAATGGCGAGAGCTCCAATCGTCTTCATGTCGATCCTCCCTGTTCTCCAAGACGGGGCAAGCGACTATTCGCCGCCCTCAAGCCTTTTAATAGGCCGCCTGGCGAGAGCCGAACAAGAGAACCCTTCGTACTAGCAGCGGAGGGTCAAAATAGATGAAATATTAGAGGCCTACCTCAAAGTGAGTAGGAGTTTAGATATGAATTTTCACAATACAGATATTATACTCATCTTTAACTAGGCTCACTAAGCCATCAGGAAGGTAGATAAGTGCAATCCAGATGTGCAGCTATTCATCTTACCCTCAGGTAACTGCAGTGAAAGGCTTGCCACATGATAATGGATTAGTTGACAGTCATGACGACGTTTGACAGTCTCGTAGCATCAGAAGCAATCGTTAAAGTTGAGATTCAGCTTGGTCGAAAGCAGTTGCCCAAGAGACTGCTTTTTGCCACTCCGGGTTTTATTGATTGGCTGAGTGAACGTGTAAGCAAAGACGAACCGTCAACGCTCGGCGCAGTGCTTAGGCCTGTCGAACAGCTGGATTTTCTCTTCTACACATTTGTCTCGGGCAAGCCGCTCATTCATTCAAGACAGTTCAGAGCAATTCGGCTCGAGCGAAATGCGGTATGGGAACTAAAGACGGTAGATTTCCGCATATTCGGCTGGTTTGCCATGCACAATTGTTTTGTCGCGGTGTTCGGGGACTGGGCCGATCACGTGAAAGACCATGATCTTTACCGTGGCTACCGACTGGAGGTGCGCAGGTTGCGCCGCGAGCTCGGTATCGGTGATGCATTATGCGTAGAGGGAGCAAATCCGGAAGATGTCATTTCGGTTTGAGATTGGCGCGCGTGCGCGTGCGGCTAGCCGCTTTGTTGCCAATGTTCGTAGCGACCTCGTCGCCGCCATCATTGCAAGGAGGTCTGAGAATGGCATCACGCAGCAGCAGCTCGCGGAGTTCGTCGGCGTTAGCCGAAAAGAGTTGAACAGCTATCTCTGCGGTCAAAAGGAGCTTCCGCTTCGATCGATCGCAGATCTCGCCTGGGCACTCGACAAGGAGATTCATGTCGAGTTGCGTGACCCCATGGGATCGCCGGATGGCGGTTGCGCCTCGGGACCCGAGACGCAGGCCGCTCTCCATCCAGTTTGCTCCAGTGGGGTCGCGACTTGGAGTTCCTCGCGGGCGATCCGCACGATTGTGGTCCGCACCAACATTGATCGGGACGAGTGAAGACATGCGTTATGGATATTGTATCTTTTGCGACGACGTTCGCACCGAAATCGGAGAGAAGCTAAGCTTCATCGGCGTTTACAGTGGCGTGCTGACGCTACCGGAGTTTCCGTTTTCACTGCCCAAATTCTGCGTGCATGTGAACTTGATCACCTCCTCAACGGAACCATATCGTTCCATCGTCCTGCGCTGCGCAGCGCCCGGTGATCGACAGCCAATTCTGGAAGAGCGATTGGATCCGGCCCAACTCGATGAGCAAAAGGATCTGTCCTCGGGGGTGGAAGTGCACGACACTCCGCTCAATGTCGTCATCGGCGCCAGCCTTATCTTCTCGCCGTTGAGATTGCGCCAGCCCGGCTTGCTGACGGTCAGCGCTATCATCGACGACAAACCGGCAGAAATCGCTTCTCTGCGCGTAGCGCAACGCTGAGGTTGCCCTGCCATCCCCGATGACTGGGCCGGGCAGTCGACTATCATTCCGCTGAAGGGATTGAGAGCCCAAGCATCTGCTGGGAAGGTTTATAATTGCCGCGCCTGGCGGTCGGCCTTCTCGATCCGGGGCGAGCGAGAACATCTCGCGGAAAAGCGCGCGGCGCGCCTCGACCTGCAATACAAAGGGAATCCTTGGGATGAAATGTTGTCGCGGCTTCAGACCTTCGGGCTTGGATGGCGGCGTGAACATGCCCTGCCGCTCGCTTTCGCGCCATTTCAACGACGACAAGACCACCGCAAAAATGTGATGGCAATGACCAGGAAGCGCGATGACATTCCTCAGCGTCTCCATCATGCGGCCAGTGGCGCATCAACCACCAGCACCTGCCCAGCAATCTAAGGTGATGCAGCCCGGCTGGTCTGCGACATTCGCTTGTCCCGGCACTTGCCGGGGTTAGAAGGTTCCAGGTACGACTATACCGCCTCTGAGATTGTCCGTCCGGCAGTCGTGATCCCGACTATACTAGCGGACGAGTTCGCGGATCTTGTAGGCCACTTCGGTTCGGTTCGTGGCATTCAGCTTCTTCATGATATTGCGAATGTGAACTTTGACGGTGCTCTCGCAAAGATCCATCTCATAAGCAATGATCTTGTTCGCCTTCCCTCGTCTCAGGGCCTCGGCAACGACCACTTCACGCGGCGTAAACAGACTGTCGAGACAACCGTTTCGACTTGCCACTGGCGTGATTGCCTCCTTGGCTGCCAGCAAGCTGCTCGCCGGAACGAAGACGCCGCCCGCACGTGCCAATGCTAGAGCCTCTGCCGCAACCTTGATGCCGACGCTGGTTGGGATATAGCCACGCGCACCACATTCAAGTGCATGCAGGAGCTGGGCAAGCTCATCGCCATCAGCACCCACGATGACCGGGCTCGTCTGGAACCTTTCCACCAGCGCGCAGATCTTGGCACTGACGTCAGTATCAGAAACCTTGCGACCGCCAATCATGAAGAGAACTGCCGAGGGCAATGCTTGCATATTGCGCGTTTGCCATTCGTCCAACGAGCCGACAGTGATGATGTGCATGGCGCTGTCGCATTCGGCCAGGCTCTTGGACAGGCACTCACGGTCCAATGCCCTGGAATCAATCAGGAGAATGTAGTCCTCCCATTCATCAACACCCGGCGTGCTGAATGGTCTCAAACTATCCGATGCCCGAACAGAAATGATACGCGCAGTTCCATCCGACGTGAATTTCTCACTTGTTATAGATTGTCCATGCATGGCCGTTACCTCTATTCATTAAAAATCGCATTGTATCTTTGGAGGAAGCCCTAGTATTCATTCGACTCAAATAGCATAGCCGGCACATTGATCGAATATCATTCTGATTTGACATGTCATCCCCCTCTTTTTGGTTTTGCATGTTAGTAATTACGTATTTTGCTTTCTTGCGCATTAACATGTGTTAATAGTTAATGGAAATATTAAATAAATCGATGCTTATCTATTCACTTCAAGATAGTTATTTATACGCAATCAAATCATAGTTGCATCGAAACAGGACTCGTCGAAGTCGACAAGATCGGCAAGGCGTGCACGATCAAGAAAAACAACTATACCGTTACGGAACAACAAAAGACGGGCTTCCCGCATATCCCGCAACACCCGGTTTATATGTACCGTCGATAAGCCGACGGCATCACCGATATCCGCTTGCGTCAAAGGACAATCGAAATACTCGCAATTATCATAGTCGCGAGACATGCCGGCACGTGTTCCAAGCTCAAGCAGCATATGCCCGGTTCTCTCGAGTGCATCGCGCCGACCCATATTGGCTAGCCGCTCGGACATGCGAGCCTGATGTCGCATCAATTCGCCAATGACGATGCGATAGAAAAATGTCGGCGCCTCAATCTTGGGAAGAGAGGTGAAATCTGGAAAAGCCACGACCGTCACGTTGGTGACGGCTCGCACGATCTCGCGTGAGAGCGCCGTCAAGGTTGTTGAGATCATGCCACCGTGCAGTACAAATTCCGTCACGAAGCGCGTGCCGTTCGGCAGCATCTTGCTGCAGGCAGCCCATCCGTTCACAACGAACAGAAGACGCGGCGCGTCATCATCGTATCCACAGATCGCACTGCCGGCTGTAAACGTTCGCGTTACGCCACCTAGGTTGCGAATATGTTCAATCGGAATCTGCGCCGCCATGCCGTCATCCCCTTGGACGAGAAGCATTTCCCGAATACACCTCTGAGCATTCGGAAACATAGTAAGCTCCAACTACTTAATAGCATGGTTTTTTCGTAAAGTCTTTAATTCAAATTCACATTTTATTCTTCTTTGAATTTGCATCATCTGATGGCGCCTCAAATAATTTCTTATGTATACTTAAATAAAGCTTCAAAGTATCGACATGCAATATACTTTAAACTCAGAGATTATTCGCCGCGCATTGGATACGGCAAAGGCACATCGGATTGATCACATTCCAACAGATGGCGACGCATGTTCGAAATTCCCGCTCGGGTCTCCGCAACGACAATCTGATGCCGAAGTGGCTCAATCCCGTCCCTGTCGGCCGCCCTGACCAGGGAGGCGACAAATACTGGCGACAACGTCGCGTCCTTTACCAGATAGTCTTCTCGTCCAACGGAATTGAAAAAGCCTTCGACCTTCTTGTCCCAGCTCAAGCCCACATGCGGGATCCCCAATGCATAGGCGGCAATACAAGCATGCAGACGATGCGCCAGGATCACATCCATCGATGAGATTATATCGACGAGGTCGCCGGGAGTTGCCGGACGCCGAGCAATATCAAGGACATCGCGATCGACAGCTCTGTGCCTGACCACCGACCCGAGAATGCGTTCCGCAAATCTCTGATCTTCCCTGGCCCCGTTGCAAAACAACACCACCCGCAGCCCGTCATCGAGGAACAGGCCGATCAGATCCCTGTAGGCACCAATATTGGAAAACGGGATAGCGGCGACGGCCGATGTGCTATGCCGGCGCAGTATGATGGGATCGGTCACGCACAGGCCGATGGTCAGTCTCCTGCCTGCTGACTGTGTGGGCCTTTGCATCGCCGACAGAGAGCCGATCAAAAGTCCAGGGTCCCGGACGATTTTCGCCCTCGGCCCTTCCGGAAAGTGTTCGTGCCAATTGTCCTGAGCAAACCCGTCGCGCACGGAGAGATGAACAAGCCGCGCCCGTTTCGCGCGCGCGAAGAGTTCATATGCGGAATTCGACCAGTGCTGGCTGACTCCGACCGCATAGATCGCCAAGGGACGATCCTGCCGGCAAACGCAGTCTAGCACCGTACCGATTTTCAATGGGAAATTGAGGTCATCATCTTGAAATAGGTTGCCGCCGCCGATCACCACGACATCGGCATTGGCGATTTTCTGGTTCCAGCCGGCGGCAAGTCGGCGCAGGTTGCGCTTCAACCCCTGGCTGACCAGTGAGCGCCGTGCGGCAGCGGGCAGCCAGCGCAGCAATCCAAGTATCAAGCGCCGCCGTGTGCCATGTCCTCCGGAGAAGTCCCGGCGCCCTGCAAGGTCGACGGTCTCCACCTCTACGCCGCCTCCCCCATTTGCAAGAGCGGCTTCGATGCACTCCGCAAGCAGCCCGTCGCCGAGATTTTCACTATATTTGACATTGAAAACAAGGACTTTCATCTCAGCTCTCCAACGGCACCGTAACGTGGCGCATAGTCGGCGCGGGCGAGGTGCCTGCCGGGACTGAGGGCTGAAATGCTGCCTGCCAGTATGTAGAACATCAGCCCAAGATCATAGACGGTGCCGGAAGTTGCCGCAGAAATCAGAACCGTGATGAGGCCGGCCTTGGCCGCACGCACGACGGCAAGCGCCTGTTTCGAAGATGAGGGCCTTGGGCGAGTATCCGCCATCAGCAGCCGCGCTACGAAAACGGCAAAGAGCAGCGTGCCAAAGACGCCGATATTGGACAGCAAGACAAGACCAAAACTCGATGCCCGCGCGCTCCCGAGCCCGGCGCCGAAGCCGTTCGTATCGAGGAAGGCTTGATACGCCATCGCATTCCACATGAAGCGCTCTCTGCCCGATTGGCTGTCCGCCTTGGAGAACAGCATCTCATCGAGAAACTCGCGGAGGTTGTGCACGAGGTCGGGCATGACGATCAGAACGAAGAATATGACGAGCGGCATGCCGGCCAATATTGAAACGATCATGATCGGCCGGCCCGTCCCTGGCTCGAAACGTGACGCCTGGAAGGACTGCAGGCATAGGATTGGCAGGATGACGGCAAGCCCGACAAGCGCAGTCGCAGATGTCGACAGGATTAGAGCCACCAGCAGCAAACCGGAGATAAGGCCTGTTATGCTCGAGCGAATGCCTGCAAGCCAGAGACTTGCGACGATCGCGAAAAGCACAAGAGTAAAATCGGCAAATGCCGAGGCTTCCGGGAAGGTGCCGGAAATGCGCTTCAGTCCGCCTTTCTCGGCATTGGTCAGAAGCGCGTAGTTTGCCGTTCGAACAAAGGCGAGCAGAAAATCCGTATGCGTGAAGTACGTCACGATATCGGCAAGTGCAAAGCTGAGATTGACGCCGGCGACGATCAGGATACCACTGACAAAGATCGCCGGAACGTTATTTCGTCGGAAGAACGCGAAAGTGGCAATGAAGGCGATAAGGCCGCCAACGGCGTAGACCGATTGGGTAATGTTGTTCGATGAGGCTTGCAACGGCACCAGCGCAATAAGGCTGTGTGAGCCGATCGATCGCTGCACCGTCATCGTCTGCGTCATGCCATGGAACATCCGTGGAAAGAACACGGCCGTGAACAGTCCAAAGGCCGTCAAAAGCAGAAGGAAAAATCCGGGACGCCAGGGGGCAAGCGCGGTCAGAAACGGCCCTTCGCCATAGGCCGCGAACAGCCGCGCGGCGAAAAACAGCAGGAACAGGCTAGGGACAAGCACCGATGCGCCCCCGAGACCAGGCACGCTGAAGGCCGCGGCGGCGCCAAACACCGTCGATATGGCCATCACGATGAATGACCATCGAACAGGCGCAGCCAATATCGCTACACCGACAATCAGTGTTATGAGCCCCATGGCATTCATGTTTTGTAGTCCAGCCGCTTTGCCTCATTATTGCCGCAAACTATCATGGCGTCAGCGTCGTTGTATCTCCGCCTTCCCTAAGCCTTTTGGTGGACGCATCGGCCGAAATACGTTGTATACCGTGGGCATCGGGGCGATCATGTTATTATGTATGGATCGTCTATCGACAATTGATCGAGCTCATGGGTTGGTCAACCGGCGCGCTTTCCTTCGTGCATCGGTTGCTACGGCCATGATTGCTATTTGCGACGTCAGGATCGCTGATGCTGGTGACGCCGATGATGCGCTCGATGTTGGCAAGATGAAAATGACCTTCGAAGATCCGTTTGACACATTGAGTGTTTCGGCCTGGGGGCCAGGTACGCGCTGGATCTCCCATACACCTTGGAATGGTGATTTCGGGGGCGCTCGCTTCTCGGATCCGAATGGCGAATTCCCGTTTGCGATACAGGATGGCATGTTGCGCATTACTGCTGCGCGTGACGGAAAAGGTGTTTGGCGCTCGGGTCTTATTGCCTCTGTCGATCGCGATGGGAATGGCTTTTCTCAACAATATGGTTACTTCGAAATGCGCGCACGATTGCCGGACGGCCCGGGCGTCTGGCCGGCATTCTGGCTCATCGGCAAGGACCGTTCGGCATCGACTGCCGAGATAGATGTCATCGAGTATTACGGCGACAAGCCGGGCGCCTATTCTTCGACAGTCCATGTTTGGCACAAGGACGGCCGACATGATTCCGCTTATTCACGCATCAATGCTTTCGCCAATGCAACTCCTTCCGACCTGCACACCTACGGCGTGAAGATCGATTCGGATTTCATACGCATGTATTTCGATGGCAATCTTGTCTGGAAGACAAAGACGTTGCCCGAACATCGCCAGCCCATGTATCTTCTCGTAGACTTGGGCATCGTTGACGGTGTTACGAAAATGGCCGCAGCCGATCCATCCTTCATGTTCGTGGATTATGTAAGAGCTTACCAGTTCGTGTAATCTCGCGACCGACAACCTCACAATCACTCATCTCGACATTGTTGTCTGCCTGCGCGCGCGACACAGGCCTATCGCGTCGATGCTGGCCGCCAGGCGTTGATTGTAATGCTTTCGGTCGGGTTGTCTTAGCCGTGTCGAGCCTTTCCGACCAAATGGCTACGCTCCATCATGACTTACGACTTTCGGTGGTGGGAACAGTCATCCCAATGATCAACTGGTGCTTTTGCCTCAGCATGAAATTCTGCTGACGACGATGGAGCGTCTCGCATCGTGCCGTCGTCAATCGCAGGACAACCCGGAGAGCGATGATGAGTGACCGTGAGGGGCAGGCTGAGACACTTGGTGCCGTGAACATGCATTATGACCGCGATCTATGTCTTCACGAAATGCTGCGCGTCCAGGCCAGAGCGGCACCACGAACAACGGCCCTCGTCTTCGGCGATGTCGGCATCAAATATCAAGATCTCGATCGCATCTCGGACGCGCTTGCGGCGCATTTGACAAGAGCCGGCGTCCATAAGGCCGATATTGTCGGGCTTTTCCTGCCACGAAGCGTCAATGCGGTTATTTGCACGGTGGCGATCCTGAAGGCAGGCGGCGTCTATCTCCCGCTAGATCCGGCACTTCCGATTGAACATCTCGATTTCGTGATCGGCGAATGTGCGCCCAAAGTTATATTTGTCGACTCCTCCCACGGCGACAAGCTGGCAAGCGTACCAAGCATGAATGGCAGGGTCATCGAAGCGGATGCCATTATCAGCGAGATGACAAGCCGGCCGGCCGTTGCCGCTCCTCACGTAAGCGTAACCGGCGGTGATCCAGCCTACATCATGTACACCTCCGGCTCGACCGGGCGGCCCAAGGGAACGATGATCTGCCATCGCAGCATCGCCCGCGTTGTTCTAGACCAGACCTATATAGACTTCCGCGCTGACGACGTCGTTCTTCATACGGCCACGATCGCCTTCGACGCCGCGACCTTGGAGATCTGGGGCGCGCTTCTCAATGGTTGCACATTGGCGATCATGCCCGAGGCGGACTTCTCCATATCGCACCTGTCGAACTTCATGAGCAAGACCGGCGTCAGTATCTCTTTCCTGACGACGGGCCTGTTCAACCTCTTCGCGGATCATGCCCGCACACCCTTGCCGAAACTTCGGCATATCCTGTTTGGGGGTGATGTCGGCTCAGCCGTTCACGCCAGGCGTTTTCTCGAACATCACCCCGGCTGCAGGCTTACCAATGCCTACGGCCCGACCGAGACCACCGTCTTTGCTACCGCTTTCCAGGTATTGCCCAGCTTTTCGGCCGGGGAACTGCCGATCGGAAAGGTCATTGCACATACGGGCATTGCAATAGTCGACGAAGAACTGCGTGTCCTGCCTTCAGGGATGGAAGGTCAACTGGCGATATCGGGCGACGGCCTTGCCATTGGCTATTTCAAACGCCCCGAACTGACGGCCGAGAAATTCGTCACCATTGACACGAAAGAGGGACGGACGCGCTTTTATCTGACCGGCGATATCGCATGCCTGACGTCGGATGGCACCGTCACCTTCAAGGGTCGCCGCGACCGTCAGGTCAAGATCAACGGCAAGCGCATCGAGCTCGACGAAATCGAAGCCGCGCTCAGGCGCGATCCGCGCCTGGCCGATGGCGTGGTGCTTTGCCATGTCCAGGGCGAAAACCTGAAACGCATCGTTGCCTACCTGTGCCCGAAGGAAAGCCATGTGGGGGCCGGCGCCGATCTCGTGAAGGCGGTCCTGGCAATGCTACGTGCCACGCTTCCGGCCTATATGATCCCGAACGCAGCTGTCGTCGTCGATAGTTTGCCGCTAACGCCGGCAGGCAAGGTCGATCGTTCGAAACTGGCACCGCCGCCAATCGAGGCACACGTCAAGCCGACCGACAGCAAGAGCAAGACAGAGGAGCTGCTGACGGCCCTCTGGCAGGATGCATTGGCGCTGGTAAGCGTCGATCTCGACAGGAACTTCTTCGATCTCGGCGGTACTTCGCTTCAGCTGATGGAGATCCATGCGGGGCTCGAAGAAGCCCTCGGCCGCGCGATTGACGTGGTTGCCCTGCTACGCCACCCGACTATTCGGGACCTGGCGCTTTATCTGGACGGCGATGCCCCCGCGCCGACCCGCATCGCCGCCGCCGCACAACGCGCAGCTCTGCAGAAGAGGGCCATTTCTCATATCCGCAGGAGCTCCTTATGAAACGGAATCACCAAGAGAATGTCAGCGAGCGTGATTTCGAAACCAATGACGAACCGAACGGTCAAAATTCCGGACATATTGCCATCGTCGGCATGTCTGGTCGCTTTCCCGGCGCCGCCTCGGTGCGTGAGCTGTGGCAACTGGTACTCGAAGGAAAGACCGCCTTCTCCCATTTCGCGCCGGATGAAATCGAAGATTCCTTCACCGACGAAGAACGGGCACAACCGAATTATGTGGCGGCAAGACCGCATCTCGATGATGCAGACATGTTCGACGCGGAATTCTTCGGCATGTTTCCGCGCGAGGCTGCCGTCACCGACCCGCAACATCGCATTTTTCTGGAGATATGCTGGGAAGCGCTGGAGGATGGCGGATACGACCCGCACCGCTATTCTGGCCTGATTGGGGTTTTCGCCGGCTCCTCGATGCCGACCTATCTGATCAACAATGTCCTCTACGACCGCGCAAAGGCAGAGGAATTCACATCGAACTATCAGATCGGTTGTTTTCATGAACTCGTCGGCGCGCTCAACGATACGCTGGCGACGCGCGTCGCCTACAAGTTCAATCTGCGCGGCCCCGCATTTACCTTGCAATCGGCATGTTCAAGCTCGCTGCTCGCCGTCTCGCAGGCCTGTCAGAATCTCCTGACCTATAGCTGCGATATGGCGCTTGCGGGCGGCGTCTCGGTCACCATCCCGCAAAAGAGAGGTTACATCTATCAGGAGGGCGGCATGGCCTCGCCGGATGGCGCTTGCAGACCCTTCGACGCCAGTGCGGCCGGGACGGTCTTTGCCAGCGGCGCCGGCGTTGTTCTCCTGAAGCGCTATGAGGATGCGATCGAGAATGGCGATCACGTCTATGCGATCATTCGCGGCTACGGCATCAACAATGACGGCAGCGACAAGGTTGGCTTTACCGCGCCGAGTGTGGAGGGACAGGCCGAGGCCATTGCCGCAGCTCTTGCCAATGCAGCGGTCGATCCCTCGACGATCGGCTACATCGAGTGCCACGGCACTGCGACGCCGCTTGGCGATCCGATCGAGTTCAATGGCTTGACGCGCGCTTTCGCAGATGCGGCACCAGGTCCGGCGAATTGTGCGCTTGGCTCGGTCAAGGGCACGATCGGTCATACCGATGCGGCAGCGGGCGTCACCGGGCTCATCAAGACGGCGTTGGCGTTGCGCAGCGCCAAGATCCCGCCCATGCCCAATTATCGCCAGCCCAATCCACGTATCGATCTCGACAAGAGCCCCTTCTACATTCCAACGGCAACGGTCGATTGGCCGCAAGGGCCTGCGCCACGACGCGCCGGGGTGAGCGCCTTCGGTGTCGGCGGCACCAACATCCACGTCATACTGGAGGAGCCGTCTGTCCCCGCGGCTAGGTCGGAAGAGGTAGACGGCCAGTACATTCTACCACTATCGGCGCGCAGCATGCCGGCGCTTGCGACGATGCGAACCAAGCTGAGCAATCATCTCGCCGAAAATCCCAGGCTTGCGATCGCGCAGCTTGCCCACACACTCCAAGCCGGCCGGCGCGAATTCAGCCATAGGCTCGCAATCGTTGCCGAAAGCGCCGAAGAGGCGATCATCAAACTGACGGCAGACAAATATCAGCCCCTTGTCGCCGCGGACAGACCACCGGTCGCCTTCATGTTTCCGGGGCAAGGCGCACAATATGTCGGTATGGGAGCCGGGCTCTACCGCTCCGAGCCGGAATTTGCCCGTTGGATCGATCGTGGCTCCGAACTTCTGAAAATGACACTCGGGCTCGATCTGCGCGACTATATCTGCCATGCCGGTGCCGTAACGCAGGCAATCGCCGATGAGCAGCGCGAAACCCGCATCGCTCAGCCCTGCCTTTATCTTGTCGAATATGCGCTTGCACGATTGTGGCTCAGCCGCGGCGTCAAGCCCTATGCCATGATCGGCCATAGCGTCGGCGAGTTTGTCGCTGCAACGCTTGCCAACGTCATTTCCTTCGAAGACGGCCTGCGTCTCGTGGCCAATCGCGGGCGGCTGATGCAGCATCAGCCGCAAGGAGCAATGGTATCGGTTCGCGCCGACGCCACAACGACGGCTTCCTATCTGCAAGGCGCCGTCGAGATCGCGGCAATCAATGCTCCGAAGCTCTGCGTCATCTCCGGTCCGTTTGCCGATATCGATAAGGTTTGCGCAGCGCTGTCTGAAGCCGAGATCGCTTTCAGTCGACTGCACACCTCACATGCGTTTCATTCTGCCATGATGAACGATGCGGCGCAGGCGCTACGGCAGGAGACGGAGAAGGTCACCTACGGTACCGCGACTATACCGTTCATCTCCGGCGTCACGGGCGATTGGCAGACGGCGGAATTGGCGACATCGCCGGACTATTGGGCCATGCATTGCCGCGATGCCGTGCGTTTCGCCGATGGGCTCGCCACGCTTTGCCGTGATCGCAAGCCGGTTCTTCTCGAGGTGGGACCAGGGCGTACATTGTCGGTCTTTGCTGCGCAGACGATCGCGCGGGATGGTCTTACCGCCGTCGTACAGTCCCTGCCCGAACATGATCGCGCATCTGCAGCGGCCGCAACGCTTGCGGAAGCGCATGGCAAATTATGGATGGCGGGCTGCCGTCCCACCTGGCCGGCTCTTCCCGCGGCGGCACAGCGGCGATTGCCACTGCCAACCTATCCTTTCCAGCGGCAGCGTCATTGGATCGATGCTCCTCCATCTGCACGCCGCTCCGCGACCATGCGGGCCGACGCAGAACCGATTACTCACCTTCCCACCACCCCCTTTGTCTCTGACGTCAACCTCACCGAGGAGAAACCAGCGATGAACGTTGCAGCATCAATCTCGGTCCCCAACCGACTGCCACAATTGGAAACAGCGCTTCTGACATTGCTCAGTGACATGTCGGGCGAAACGCTCGGGCCGGACGAACGGACGGCAACATTCCTGGAGCTTGGCTTCGACTCGCTGTTTGTCGGCCAATTCGCCCAACGCATTGAGAAGGATTTCAAGGTCAAGATTTCCTTCCGGGAATTGCTGAGCGACATACCCTCCGTCGCCGATCTCGCGGCCCATCTCGACCGGCAAATGCCGGCGGACATAATGAAGGCTGCAGAACCGGCTGTACAAGCCGTTCCACTCGCCGCCATGCCGATGGCCGCCGCGACACAACCCGTACCGTCAGCAATCGCAGCGTCATCGCCGCAAGCCGTATCGATGCCGGCAGCAACATCGGATCTTGCTACCGTGATGCAGTCTCAGATTCAGATGGCACAGTCGCTGTTTTCGCAGCAGCTGCTCATGCTGCAAACCATGCAGGGCGGCACTCCAACATCGCAGGCAAGGCCCGTCGCAACCCCCGCAGCTCCGGCTCCGGCGCAGCCGGCACCCGTCCAGCCAACGCCAACCCAGCCGGCTTCGGCGGCATCTGCGGACAGCGATTTCGGCACTGAGCGCATCAAGCTCTATCGCCCGAACGCCAAGAGCATGGCGGCGGAAATTTCACCCGCCAAACTGGATTTCATCGCCAATCTTACCAAGGCATACGAGACCAAGAACGCCAGATCCAAGACCTTTACTCAAGAGCATCGCCGCCACCTCGCCGATCCCCGCTCGGCATCGGGCTTCAGGGCCGATTGGAAAGAGATGGTGTTCCCGATCGTCTGCGACCATTCCAAGGGCGCCTATATCTGGGATGTTGACGGCAACCAGTATGTCGACCTCGTCAATGGTTTCGGCCAGACAGCCTTCGGGCATGCGCCCGACTTCGTCATCGATGCCGTCAAGGAGCAGGCAGATCGCGGCTTTGCCATCGGCCCTCAGACGCCGCTTGCCGGCGATGTCGCCAAGATGATTGCAGAGATGACCGGCCATGAACGGGTGACATTCTGCAATACCGGCTCGGAAGCTGTCATGGCTGCAATGCGGATTGCCCGTGCGGTCACCGGCCGCGACCGCGTCGTGGTTTTCGCCAATGACTATCACGGTCAATTCGACGAAGTCCTGGTCAAGGGCCGCAATCGTGCCGATAAACCGATCGCCCTGCCGGTTGCCTCTGGCATTCCTATGGCTTCCGTGTCCAACATGACGGTGCTGCGCTACGGCGCACCGGAAAGCCTCGACTTCATCCGCGCCAACGCCACCGAAATCGCAGCCGTTATCATCGAGCCGATCCAGAGCCGCCATCCGGAGCTGCAACCGCGCGAATTTGTCCTCGAGCTGCGAGATATCGCCACCAAATCGGAATTCGCGCTTGTCTTCGATGAAGTCGTCACCGGCTTCCGCGTCGATCCGGGCGGCATGCAGGCAATCTGGGGCATCAAGGGTGACATGGCGACCTATGGCAAGGTCGTCGGTGGCGGAATGCCCATCGGTGTGCTGGTTGGCGATGCCCGCTTCATGGACGCGCTCGATGGCGGCTATTGGTCCTATGGTGACGCCTCCGTCCCCATGACTGCGCCCACTTTCTTTGCCGGCACTTTCGTGCGTCATCCGCTGACGCTGGCAGCCGCCAACGCCGTGCTGCATCACATCAGAGGTGACGGATCCGCCCTTTACGACCGCGTGGCAGAACGTACGCAAGCGTTGGTCGCTGAAATAAAGGCTGACCTTTCCAGCCGCGGCATTGCGGATGTCGTTCACGGCTATAAGAGTTGGTTTGCCACGGACTTCTCGAGCCAGGATGCGCTCGGAGCCCTGTTCTATGCCCAGATGCGGCTGAATGGCGTTCACATACAGGATGGCTATCCCTGCTTCCTGACGACGGCGCATAGCGAGGACGACTTCCGCCTGATCGCAAAGGCGTTCCGCGACAGTCTCGACGCCATGCAATCAGCCGGCATATTCACGGCCAAAGAGCAGCCACCCGTATCCCCTTCCCAGATGCAGATGCCGGCCGCTATCGCCAAGCCTCAATCAGCGCCTCTGACCGAAGCACAAACGGAAATATGGCTTGCAGCCCAAGCGGGAGACGAAGCCTCCTGCTCATTCAACGAGTCCTTTTCGCTGACGCTTGAGGGAGTACTCGATGAAACAGCCATCAGGAAGGCCTTTGACACCGTAGTCTCCCGCCATGACGCCCTGCACATCCGCTTTGACCGCAACGGCGAACATTTCCAGTTCATCCCGGACTTCAAGCTCGATCTGCCTGTTGTCGAAGGCCTCGATGAAAAGGGTCTTGCCGATCTTAAGGATGACGAAGCCCGTACGCCCTTCGACCTGATCAATGGTCCGCTTGTGCGTGCAAGCATCGTGAAGTTGTCGGCTGACAAGCATGTCCTGGTCTTCACAGCCCATCACATCATCTGCGACGGCTGGTCGATCAACACCTTCGTCGAAGAATTTGCGACGGCCTATGCAGCCTTCAGGGCCGGCACCGTGCCGGAACTTCAGCCTGCCCTCTCCTTTGCCACTTACGCGACCGATCTGTCGCCCAGACCGGAAAAGTCGCAAGCGACGGAACAGTTCTGGCTCGATCAATTCAAATCGATTCCGGACCTTCCCGACCTGCCCCTCGACCGGCCGCGGCCGGAATACCGCAGTTTCGCAGGCGGAAGCTGCACCGGTTATATCGATGCCGATGTCTATAAGACGCTGAAGAAGAAGGGGGCAAAATCCGGCGCCACGCTATTTTCCACCCTGCTGGCGACGCTGCAGGTGATGGTATCGCGACTGTCCGGCCAGGACGATATCGTCATCGCCATTCCCTCCGCCGGCCAGAGCCTGCTTGATGGCCAGATTCTGGTTGGCCATTGCGTCAACCTATTGCCGCTGCGCCAGGCAGTTCCGCTGACGGAGCCGTTTGCCGCGCATCTGAAGGCAACCCAGCAGCTTGTCTTCCAGGCCTTCGAGCATCAGGACTACACCTACGGCACGCTCGTCCACAAACTGGATGCCAAACGCGATCCGCGCCGCCTGCCCCTGACCGAAATCCAGTTCAATCTCGAACGGATGGCCGGCGGATCGTCTTTCGGCGACCTCAAACCGACCATGGAGCCGAACGCCAAGGCTTTCTCCAACTTCGACCTGTTCTTCAACATGATCGAAGCGGCCGATCACATTCGCATCGACGTCGACTACAATGCCGACGTCTTCGACCGCGCGACGGTCGAGCGATGGATTGGCCATTTCTCAACGCTCGCCGCCACACTCGCCAAGGACATGGATCGAAAGATCGGCGAGCTGTCCTTGCTGTCTAGCGAGGAGAAATCCTGGCTGATCGACACGCTCAATCATACGGCGGTACCTTACGATCACGATCAATTCGTCTTCACGCTTTTTTCCAAGCGGGCGGCAGCGCAACCGAATGCGGTCGCCGTTGAGTTTGACGGCCAGGCGATGACATATGCAGAGTTGGAAACACGCTCGAACCAGTTGGCTCTCTATCTCCAGATGGCGCTTCCCGACCCCGGCCAGCGCATCGCAATCCTGGTAGAGCGCTCGCTCGGAATGATCGTCACCCTTCTCGCGGTGATGAAGGCAGGACACACCTACGTCCCGATGGATCCAGCGCATCCGGAGCCGCGCCTGCAACAGACCCTGGATATTGCCCGCGTCGGCGGCCTTGTCTGCGACAGCGACGCCATGGCTCGCCTTGCGGCGCCTGATACCCCTGTCATCCGGCTCGATCAGGATGCAAAGGCTATCAGCTCGATGACGGGGCAGCCTTTGAAATCCTTGCCGATCGACACGACGGCATCCGCCTACATCATCTTCACCTCCGGTTCGACCGGCATGCCGAAGGGGGTCGAAGTGTCGCACCGGTCCCTGACAAACTTCCTCCTCTCCATGGCCAAGGAACCAGGCTTCAACGCCAAGGACACACTTATCGCCGTGACGACGATCTCATTCGACATCGCCGGCCTGGAGCTTTACCTGCCGCTGATATCGGGTGGGAAAGTGGTGATTGCGAGCCGCGGCGAGGTCCAGGACGGCTTTGCGCTTGTCAAGCTCATTGGCGACCATGATGCCACGGTGCTGCAGGCCACGCCGACGCTCTGGCAGATGCTGGTCGAAGCCGGCCTGAAGGACAAGCCGGCGATGAAGATGCTCTGCGGCGGCGAACCCTTGCCCAAGGAACTCGCACGCTCGCTGCTGACCGTTGGCGGTGAGCTCTGGAACATGTACGGTCCGACGGAAACGACGATCTGGTCGTCGCTGCAACGCATCACGGATGCGGATCAGCCAATCACGATCGGACATCCGATTGCCAATACGAAGCTCTTCATCCTCGATCAAAGCGAGGCTATTGCACCGATCGGTGTGGTCGGCGAACTCTATATCGGCGGGGATGGTCTGGCGGAAGGCTACTTCGATCGTCTCGACCTTACGGAAAAGGCCTTTGCTCCACATTGCTTTGCAACCGGCAGACCAATGCGCCTCTACAAGACCGGCGATGTCGGCCGGCGGCTTGCAGATGGCTCGCTGCAATTGCTTGGGCGGCGCGACCAGCAGATCAAATTGCGAGGGTTCCGCATCGAGCTCGGCGATATAGAAGCCGTAATCTCAAAGGCGGAAGGTGTCCGTCAATGCGCCACCGTGGTTGCAGAAAACGCCAAGGGCGATCGCTCGCTCGTCTGCTACATCCTGCAAAATGCAGGCGGCAAGGAAGTGTCCATCGCAACCGTTGCCGCGCACGCGAAAGCCAGCCTGCCCGGACATATGGTGCCGAGCTTCTGGGTTATCGAGTCCGAGTTGCCCCACACCGCGAACGGCAAGCTCGACCGCAAAGCCCTGGAGCAACGCGGCGTGCCTCAACGCGAAGCCGCGCCGGCAAAGCTCGAGCCAAAGACAGAGATGGAACAGCGCCTGCTCGCGATCTGGCAGGACGTTCTCAATCTCGGCGATATCGGCGTCGATGACAATCTCTATGCGCTCGGAGCAGATTCGCTTGCCATATTCCGCATTGCCGCGCGGATGCGTGACAGCGGCCTGCCGCTGGAAGCAAAGCATTTGCTACGTCATCCGACGATCGGTGCTCTCGCGACCTTTGCCGAGAGCCAGACAGACGCTCCGTCCGACCCCGTTCAACTTCACGTACCATCATTGCGAGATTTTCGTAACGGCGCACGCCGCAGCCTGGGGGCAACCACATGAATACAATTGACAGCAGTCTGAGCGGTTCGGTTGCCGAACCGCAGATCATCGGAGAGTTTCCCTGTACACAGACGCAGCTGCGCTGCTGGATTCTCGATCAGCTCAATCCCGGCAATCCCGCCCTGAATGTCGCTGTCCGATGGGAAATCCGAGGGACCTTCAAGGCCTCGACCCTTGAAGCCGCCTTCAGAAAGGCCATTCAAAGGCATGAAATACTTCGCACAAGGTTCGTCGAGAAAGGCGGGCGGCCGTTCCAGCAAGCCTTGAGCGACGTCAACTTCAAGATGCCCGTGATCGATCTGCGCGGTATGCCGCCGGAACAGCGCCAGTCGAGGATCCTGTCAATCGGCGAGGAAACAGCGCAAGCCCCCTTCGATCTTAGCACGGCCTGCCTGTTTCGCGTCACGCTGCTGATGGCCGAAAACGATCGGGGTGTTTTGTTGATCACCGCCCACCAGAGCTGCTTCGATGGCTGGTCCATTCGCGTGCTCGGACGCGAGATCGGCGAAATAGCGGCGGCAATGGATGCAGGGCGCGCGCCGACCCTCCCTGAACTGCCGTTGCAATATGGCGATTACGCCCTTTGGCAGCAGGAGTATCTCCAAAGTTACGGCTTCGAGACGGAGAAGGTCTTCTGGCGCGAAAGATTGCAGGGCGCACCCTATTTCGAAGTCATGCCGGACCATCCCCGCGGCCAGGTCAAGACCAATCGCGGCGACATCCTTTCGGTCAACCAGCCTGCCGCCTTCACCGATCGGCTGGATGCGGCAGCCCGCGCGCACTGCGTTTCCCAATACAGCTTCGGAGCGGCGGTCCTGAGCGCGGTCCTCCATCGTTTGACCGGGGCTCCCACCGTCCTGTTCGGCTCACAAATTGCCGGCCGCGAGCATAGTGACCTGGAAGACATGATCGGGGTCTTCATCAACAACCTGGTGCTGCGGTTCGACTTCGGCGCGGATGTCAGTTTTGCGGAACACATCAAATCCGTCAGTGCGATCATCGAAGGTGCCTTGAACCATCAGCGCATGCCATTCAACAAGCTGGTGGAACTCATCAACCCCGTGCGCGATCCCGCGCGCAATCCGTTGATCTCGGTCAACTTCAATCTGCAGAAGGCATTTCTGGAAGACCGCCGCTACGGCGAGTTCGAGCTGATCAGTTCACCTTCGCAGTCACCGGGGGTCATCTATGATCTGAACTTCATCATGATCGGCCGCCCGACCGGTTGGCGCATGTCGATCGAGTACAATGCCGACCTTTTCGAGGCCAGCACGATCGAGAGCCTTCTACAATTGTTGAGGAATGCCTATGAAATCGCTCTCGATCACCCTGAGGCGCCGCTTTCTTCGCTCGTTGCGCCGGAACGACACCTGGCAGCTGCCGCCGAGATTGCGTCGCTGGATGGCGCCGTCGCAAAGACACCGCAGTCGGATACGCGGATGGAGGCGCTTGCTGAGCTCTGGAAGGAGATCCTACAGGTTCCGCAAATACGTCCGGATGATGATTTTTTCGCGCTCGGCGGTCACTCCCTCCTCGCGCTCCGGCTACTATCGGAAACTCGCGCAAGATTCGATGCAACACCGACATTGCAGCTTCTATTCAAGCAGCCGACGTTTGCAGGCTTTGCAGCGTCGATTCTCAATGTCGATGCGGCATCGCCGCCCCGGCAAAAAGCCGTAAATCCGTGGGATCTGATCACCTGTAAACATGGCACGGGAAACGGCGTCGTCTATACGCTCAACCATCCGCTCTTGTATTATCGCCTTGCCAATGAGCTGCCAGACGCCATCTCGGTATACAATGTCAACATGTTTCATGCTGATCTCGATAGCGGCCTCGCTCGCCTGAGCATCGAGGACATCGCTACTTACGCGATAGATGCGATGCAGATCGACAAAGCGAACGGCCGGGTGGCCATTGTCGGACTATGCGTCAACGGCATTCTTGCCATGGAGGTCAGCCGACAATTGCGCGAAAGGGGAATAGACGTCAGCGCCACGGCAGTTATCGACGCGTGGGCTCCTGGTTATTTCGCATCCTTGCCAAAGCGGGAGCAGGCGAAATGGCGGCGGGAACGACGGCGCAAACGTCTCGTCTACTTCACGAAGAAGCTGCTGTCCCGGCGCATCGCGCTGATCGACTATCTCAAGGAGTTCGAAATTTCCCTGTCTCTCCTCAGGATCTTCCGCATCAAGGCAGGGCAATACTCGCAAGAAGAAGAAACAAACGAATCCGTCACCAAGTTGCTGGTGGCGGCGGCGCGCCACTACCAGCCACCGCAAACCAAAGATCCCGCAACAATTCTGATCCGAAGCCGCGCGACCCATCCTCGAGCGCGCAAGCTGCGGTTCGGATGGGGTGACGCAATCGCGGACGACTGCAAGGTGGTCGACATTGACGGCTGGCACGAGGACTCACTGACCAGCAACGGTATCCGCGAGCTTGCGTCAACGCTTTCGGGAGAACTCGCCGGCAGTTAGGGCCATCGCATGAGCCTGAAGGAAGCCAAGCCACAGGGGGGAGCGGCTATGAACACAACCAAGCCATTGAAGGTCGGCATACTTGTCGCGCGCGGACATAAGCTCGAGAACTGGGAGCTCATGATCCTGGATCGAATTCTGGCAGCGTCACGGCTGGAGCTCGCCGCAGTCTTTACCCATCCCGTACCATTTGCGGAGCCGAAACCGTCGAAACTGCTTGCGTGGAGCGCGCGATTGGAAGCAAAGGCGTTTGCCCGCCAGCCTGCCTACGCACCGAAGCAATTCAGCAGCCGTCGCCACTTCATCGATTGCTACGACGCCGGTGGCGATACGACTCGCATCGTCGACAATGTTACCGCCGATTCGCTGCGGCGCCTGAAGCTCGACCTTGTCATCCGCACCATTCCGAAGGGCCTGTCCGACGATGCGATCGCCGCATTGCCATTCGGGGAATGGGCCTTCAACTTCTCCGATCAGCGATCCTCAAATGTCGATTGGTTCGGCTATGCCGAGGTTCTTGCTCGCGCGTCCACCGCGGATCTGATCCTTTACGCGAAATGCGGCAGCAAGGCCGAGCGGCTTGAAATTGCGCGGGCGGCATTCAACATCAAGCCTAGCGCGGCGAGATTGAGCGCTTTCGTGCGGGAGCGAAGCGTGACGCTGGTCATTCGCGAACTGACACGACTGGCGGATAGCAGACAATTTTCGCCAACGGCTTTTGTTGATCGTTCCGAACGGCGAGTGCCGTCACTTGGCAATCTCCTGCGTTACGGCTCCATCGTCGCCGGAACGATGTCGACCAAGGCATACAGGTCGATCAAAGCTAGGCTCCGAGCCGATTCCGCTCTTTGGACGCTCTATACCGGCCAAGGCCAGATCTGTGATTTCGATCCGAGCAAGGCAATCGAGATTCCTCCTTCGGATGCCAGCATCAAGGCCGACCCGTTTCTCTTTCAGCACGAGGATAAATGCTATCTTTTCTATGAGAACTACGCCCGCGGCGACCGCAAGGCCCATATTGCCGTCGGCCATTTCAACGGAGATCTGGTTCAGCCGCTCGGCGTCGCGTTGGAGCGACCCTATCACCTTTCCTATCCCTATATATTTCGCGACGGCGACCAGATCTTCATGATACCGGAAACGCATCAGGCACGACGGCTGGAGGTCTGGCGCTGCCGCCAGTTCCCGTTGAAATGGGAGCTTTATGCGACGGCCTTTGAAGGGCAATCGCCAGCCGATAGCGTTCTCATTCAGCATGACGGCAAATGGTGGCTTTTCACCAACCTGTCTGATTTCCATGCTTACGAAGACCATTGCAGCGAACTCTATCTGTTCGAAGTCGACGGACCGGAATTGACCGGCATCAAGCCGCACAAGCACAATCCGGTTGTCATCGGCAGTACGGAGGCTCGAGGAGCCGGCCGTATCTTCGCGCGATGCGGCCGGCTCCTGCGACCTTCGCAGAGAAATGCTCACGGCATATATGGCTATGGGCTGAATATCATGGAGATCGAGGCGCTCTCGCACACAGAGTATCGCGAACGGTGCATTCGCACCATAACCCCTTCCTTCAAGTCGGGGCTGCTCGGTTGCCACCATTTCGACGAGTCCGGCGGACGCTATATCCTCGACGCCAGATTGACCATCTGAGCTATGGTGCGTCGCGATAGCGCAGATGAACCCTGTGGCCACCCGTGGACGCAACGACCGCGCCAGCGAAATTGACGGGTACGGCAAGCTCCAGAACGGCCCAGTTTTCGGGCGCATCAGGATGTCCTTCGAAGCGATGCAATCGCGGCTCATGTAACCGGTCAAAGATCATGTCGAAACTATCCAGCGGCAACGACAATCCGGCGCCATGCGCCTTCACAAAAGCCTCCTTGCGCGTCCAGCAGCGATAGAAGCCGTCAAGGTAGTCTTCCGGCGGCAGGGCATTTAGCGTTTCACATTCGCTGCGGGAAAAGAACCATTTGGCGATATCCTCCTTCAGGACGCGCATCTCCTCGATATCGATGCCGAGCTCATAGCGATCGGAAACGGCGAGCATCGCGAGATCTGCGCTATGGGTGAGGTTAAAGTGAACCGGCGAGGCTCCGGCATCCGACACGTAGGGCTTTCCGTTCTCACTGTAGCTGAAGCGGATCGATTGCGGCGACAGCCCGAGATATCGGGCCAAAATCAGCCGCATCCTGCTCCTGGCAATGATGAAGCGGTGTATGTCACGGTCATGAACAAACCGTCCTGCCCGCGCGCATTCGTCGGGGGACAACAGCGCAACGGGCATGTCGAGGTCGGGCGGCGAAATGTCCAGCCGCCAACTCCAGACATCGATGACGTC
>NZ_JAELUG010000802.1 GCF_016429255.1 Rhizobium sp. ASV8 | reverse complement strand
CCCCCCCCCCCCCCCCCCCCCCCCCCCCCCCCCCCCCCCCCCCCCCCCCCCCCCCCACCCCCCCCCCCTTTTTAATGACACGGCGACCCCCGAGATCTACACCCACGACACGTCGTCGGCAGCGTCAGATGTGTATAAGAGACCCGAGCAGACAGCATGGCTTCAGAATCAGAGAAGGCTCGGACCAGCATCCCAGCCCCTGCAGTAGGTGCTTCAGCGACGGCAGAGTCACCAACAAAGGCGGAGGGCACCTGTCTCTTATACACATCTCCGAGCCCACGAGACGGTCTATTAAATCGCGGATGACGGCTTCTGGGTGAAAAGGTGGGGGGGGGGGGGGGGGGGGGGGGGGGGGGGGGGGGGGGGGGGGGGGGGGGGGGGGGGGGGGGGGGGGGG
>NZ_JAELUG010000801.1 GCF_016429255.1 Rhizobium sp. ASV8 | reverse complement strand
GGTCTGTTGTCACTTGCGATGCGAAAGAGTGACCTATCAAGTCGCGCTGCTGTACGCATTTTAGGCGACCTCCGTCGTGGTGGCCTACAAGAAATCTCGGGGGAAATCAGAGCGACATTTATTGCGGATCTGACTCTGGCTCTCACGGATCACAAGGCAGCGTCAATGGAACACCTGGCGGGACAGTTTGAGGATAATGTGTGGATTAAGGACTACACAACTATCCTGGATGACAAAGACAAAAATTGAACTGTGTGAGAGGAAACTTGTGCTGGTCAGATTATGATGCCACAGCCCTCGACAGGAGCAAGTTCTTTTCTTTTTGATCAGGAAAGCCGAGGCTATGCGCTCTCATTTGCACGCCGAGCTTTGATAAAGAAAGTTACACTGTATTAC
>NZ_JAELUG010000800.1 GCF_016429255.1 Rhizobium sp. ASV8 | reverse complement strand
ATACAAGATATCTCCTTCATTCATTCGCTATTTTCCAATGGCCTAATTGTACAAAACACTTACTCTAAAACACACGATAACGCCGTACCAACGGCTTGTATAATCCACATGATAACTCTACAGAGCCCAGTGTGTCTCCTGCAAGCTGCCAAGCTCGAAATGAATCCCTTTAGGCTCTTCTCACACCTTCTCGCTTGCCTGGCGTCTAATCTCACAAAAAACGTATTCAAACTCGATAAATACACAACATAACACGCCATCGACAGCCTGCACAACCAGTATATGTCCTGTGCACTTGAAAACACGCAATGAAAGCATATCAGATCTGTTCAAATAGATTATCGCTTTCTATGCCCTTAATTGTACATATTATATACACGCCACTCTACACATCAC
>NZ_JAELUG010000799.1 GCF_016429255.1 Rhizobium sp. ASV8 | reverse complement strand
CCCCCCCCCCCCCCCCCCCCCCCCCCCCCCCCCCCCCCCCCCCCCCCCCCCCCCCCCCCCCCCCCCCCCCCTTTTTTCACTCATAAGCCGGAATACGAGATTTAATAGACCGTCTCGTGGGCTCGGAGATGTGTATAAGAGACAGTGCTCGTACTCCAGGATACCGCCGAACTCTGAAAGTCAGGAATACACCTCGTGGCCGGGAGCGTGTCCGATTTCTGATGGCATTTCAGCAGTTGAAACAACGATATCTGTCTCTTATACACATCTGACGCTGCCGACGACGTGTCGTGGGTGTGGATGGGGGTGGGGGGGGGGTGGGGAGAGGGGGGGGGGGGGGGGGGGGGGGGGGGGGGGGGGGGGGGGGGGGGGGGGGGGGGGGGGGGGGGGGGGGGG
>NZ_JAELUG010000798.1 GCF_016429255.1 Rhizobium sp. ASV8 | reverse complement strand
CCCCCCCCCCCCCCCCCCCCCCCCCCCCCCCCCCCCCCCCCCCCCCCCCCCCCCCCCCCCCCCCCCCCCCCCCTTTCCCAGCAGACGACGCCATACGAGATTTAATAGACCGTCTCGTGGGCTCGGAGATGTGTATAAGAGACAGAGCTACGGGGGCTTTTTGATCAGTTGGATGTTTGGCCACGAAATTATCAGAAAGGTAATACGCTTCATTAAATCCAAGTTTCATAAAGTTGTCGCTCTTACTCACCCTGTCTCTTATACACATCTGACGCTGCCGACGACGTGTCGTGGGTGTAGATGGGGGTGGGGGGCGGGGGGGGGAAAAGGGGGGGGGGGGGGGGGGGGGGGGGGGGGGGGGGGGGGGGGGGGGGGGGGGGGGGGGGGGGGGGGGGG
>NZ_JAELUG010000797.1 GCF_016429255.1 Rhizobium sp. ASV8 | reverse complement strand
CCCCCCCCCCCCCCCCCCCCCCCCCCCCCCCCCCCCCCCCCCCCCCCCCCCCCCCCCCCCCCCCCCCCCCCTTTTTTAACCCTTAAGACGTCATACGAGATTTAATAGACCGTCTCGTGGGCTCGGAGATGTGTATAAGAGACAGGCATGGTGAAGGCTGAGTCTCGACACATTGGCGAATGGCGCACTTTGCAATTCGCCAACTACGTCTTTGACGCTTCGGCCCAGGACTTCTTCAACACACTCAGTACCTGTCTCTTATACACATCTGACGCTGCCGACGACGTGTCGTGGGTGTAGATGTCGGTGGTGGCCGGGTCAGTAGAAAAGGGGGGGGGGGGGGGGGGGGGGGGGGGGGGGGGGGGGGGGGGGGGGGGGGGGGGGGGGGGGGGGGGG
>NZ_JAELUG010000796.1 GCF_016429255.1 Rhizobium sp. ASV8 | reverse complement strand
CCCCCCCCCCCCCCCCCCCCCCCCCCCCCCCCCCCCCCCCCCCCCCCCCCCCCCCCCCCCCCCCCCCCCAACCCCCCCCCCCCCCCCCACCCACACCACCCCCCACGCCACGTCGTCGGCAGCGTCAGATGTGTATAAGAGACAGCCCCGAGACGAGCTCCAGAGCATCATCACCATCAACTGCATTGGAACGCTCAAGGTTACCCAGGTCGTTGCGCCGATTCTCAAGCAGCGCAAGCGCGGTCTTATCCCTGTCTCTTATACACATCTCCGAGCCCACGAGACGGTCTATTAAATCTCGTATGGCGTAGTCTGCTTGGAGAGGGGGGGGGGGGGGGGGGGGGGGGGGGGGGGGGGGGGGGGGGGGGGGGGGGGGGGGGGGGGGGGGGGGGGGGG
>NZ_JAELUG010000795.1 GCF_016429255.1 Rhizobium sp. ASV8 | reverse complement strand
ACGCACGATACCCTGTTGTTTGCACGGCGCGCAAAAGTTTCTTGCTGGCGAGCGACAGATGAGCTAGACTCTGTACCGTGTCTAGGCTGGCAAAGATCATTTCCAGCAAGGCCAGTGGTAGGTTTTCGAGCGGCGAAGTGTTTGCCAGGCTTAATGATGTAATGTCTGGTGTGGTTGTTGTCATCTTTTTTTGGTTGTTGTTCATGCGTGGTTGAACGCCTAGCCCAGTCAGCGATGAGCTAGCACACCAGTTTTTAAGAACAAGATATCGAACTGCAAATTTGGAGCATTTTTGCTGGTAAAATGGTTGTTGCTCACAAATCCATTACTGGTGACTCATTGATGGTGATTTGGAAAGTCGAGGCTGCGGGAAGGCAGAGTCACATATCCATAGCT
>NZ_JAELUG010000794.1 GCF_016429255.1 Rhizobium sp. ASV8 | reverse complement strand
CCCCCCCCCCCCCCCCCCCCCCCCCCCCCCCCCCCCCCCCCCCCCCCCCCCCCCCCCCCCCCCCCCCCCACCTTTTTCACGCAGATGACGGAATACGAGATTTAATAGACCGTCTCGTGGGCTCGGAGATGTGTATAAGAGACAGCCTACCCAGCTTACATCTTGGCCGACCACAGCACAAGCGTGACTTACAGGCCGGGTGGTGGGTCCACAAGCCCGTACCTTGCCGACATGGACCCTGGATCACACAACTGTCTCTTATACACATCTGACGCTGCCGACGACGTGTCGTGGGGGGAGGGGGAGGGGGTGGGCGGGGGGGTGGGAGAGGGGGGGGGGGGGGGGGGGGGGGGGGGGGGGGGGGGGGGGGGGGGGGGGGGGGGGGGGGGGGGGGGG
>NZ_JAELUG010000793.1 GCF_016429255.1 Rhizobium sp. ASV8 | reverse complement strand
CCCCCCCCCCCCCCCCCCCCCCCCCCCCCCCCCCCCCCCCCCCCCCCCCCCCCCCCCCCCCCCCCCCCCCTCTTTTACAAGCAGACGACGGAATACGCGATTTAATAGACCGTCTCGTGGGCTCGGAGATGTGTATAAGAGACAGGCGCGCCAGTGGGCGCCTGGGTAGGGGGATCCGGCCAGGTAGGTGGTTAGGACCTTGTAGTTGCCCGGGCCGGCCTTGACGAGCCAGACGAAGCCGGGGCCGAACACTGTCTCTTATACACATCTGACGCTGCCGACGACGTGTCGTGGGGGTTGTTGGCGGGGGGGGGCGGGGGGGTAGGAAGGGGGGGGGGGGGGGGGGGGGGGGGGGGGGGGGGGGGGGGGGGGGGGGGGGGGGGGGGGGGGGGGGGG
>NZ_JAELUG010000083.1 GCF_016429255.1 Rhizobium sp. ASV8 | reverse complement strand
CCCCCCCCCCCCCCCCCCCCCCCCCCCCCCCCCCCCCCCCCCCCCCCCCCCCCCCCCCCCCCCCCCCCCCCCCCCCCCCCCCCCCCCCCCCCCCCCCCCCCCCCCCCTCTTTTCAAGCATAAGACGGCATACGAGATTTAATAGACCGTCTCGTGGGCTCGGAGATGTGTATAAGAGACAGCGGTTCATGTTTACGCTCATGACCGCCAGCAGCCATTCCCAAGATATCAAGCGCAGCCGCTTTCTTGCGATAGCCGGCCCCGTGGCAGACGAACAGGCTGCGAGAGACTTCATTGCAGGACATGCGGCCGCGGACGCCAACCACAATTGTTGGGCATGGCGTATCGGCCAGAACTATCGGTTCAACGACGACGGCGAACCGAGCGGCACCGCAGGCAAGCCGATCCTCCAGGCGATCGACGGACAGGAACTGGATTGCGTCGCCGTCGTGGTGACCCGCTGGTTCGGCGGCATCCTGCTCGGCAGCGGCGGGCTGATGCGGGCCTACGGCGGCACCGCGGCCCTTTGCCTTCAAGCCGCGGAAAAGACCAGGATCGTCCCCAAGATCTCCGTCGACCTGGAGGTTCTGTTTTCGGATCTCGCTTTGCTGAAAGCGCGCCTCGCCGCGCTCGCGGATACCGGCATATCAGCTGAACAATTCATCGCCACCGGCGCCGTACTGACCTTGAGCATCCCCGCGGCAGACGCCGACGACATCCTGCGCATGGTCACCGACCTCACAAGCGGCCGAGTGGTTGTCGATAGGCAGGAGTAAGGCATCAACTTGCGAGCGCAGCGCTGAAAGGCAAAAGCACCGTCACTGCGCTGTTGCGCTCGAACCGAGTGACGAAGGCAGAGTACAGGCCCACGATACGCATCGGTCATGCCATACCCCGCCCGTGGCGCAATCGAGCGCACGACCATCCGATGCCAGTCCGGTTGACATTCTCTGCGCTTGTGACACCGTTCCGGACGGTTGCCGACACAGCGTTTCGAGGCAAAATGACAAAACGGTCGCAGGCAGTTATCACCACCGCAGAGGAGCGCCCGCGCGACGGATGGAACGATCCTCTCCACGGCTCCATATCCTGGCACACGCTGCTCAGCAGCGACATCACCCCCACCGACAGCATGAGCGCCGGCATCGCCGAACTCGCGCCCGGCGGAGAACTGAAGCCCCATCGCCACGACCCTTCGGAAATCTATTTCATCTTCGAGGGAGCCGGCATCGTCCAGATCGACGGACAGGAAACCACGGTCAAGGCCGGCACCACCGTCTTCATCCCCGGCAATGCCGAACACGGCATCCGCAACGAATCGGCAGGCAACCTGAAATTCTTCTACGTCTTTCCAACCGGCTCATTCGCCGACGTGGTCTATCGCTTCCCGGAAGACTGAGAAGGTCTCGGCTGGATGTCGGGATATCGCTTCATGTCGGCCGACAAGTGCAGCCAAATGGCGGAGAGGGTGGGATTTGAACCCACGATACCCTTGCAGGTATGCCGCATTTCGAGTGCGGTGCATTCGACCACTCTGCCACCTCTCCGGTTATGCTGGTCGGCGCGTGTCTCAGCGCGGGCTGTCTCATAGCGACAGTCGGAGACGATGGCAAGGGCGAATGTGAAAGCTTTTCATCCTTTTGCCTTGACAGATCAGGGACGCTTATATATCCCGTGCGGCGCAATAGGTGTGGATAAGTCCGTGCCTTGCCTGCCCTGCTTCGCGCAGGGCTTCACCGGCAGATCTTTTTAAGGCCTTGCGCCTTTGGAATTCCTGCTCAATTTCGACTGATAAAAAGACGGCCGCTCGTCCATATGGCGAGAGAGCCGGAACGAACATGAAAGGATAAAAAATGTTCGCAGTCATCAAGACCGGCGGTAAGCAGTACCGAGTGGCAGCAAACGACGTGCTGACCATCGAGAAGCTCGAAGTCACCGCCGGCGGCACCGTAGAATTCACCGAAGTCCTCGTTATCGGCGAAGGCGCCGACGCTGCGATTGGTGCTCCCTTCGTCAAGGGCGCTTCCGTCAAGGCCGAAGTGGTCGAGCACAACCGCGGCAAGAAGGTCATCGCCTTCAAGAAGCGCCGTCGTCAGAACTCGAAGCGTTCGCGCGGCCATCGCCAGCACCACACAGTTGTCCGTATCACGGACATCGTGGCTGCCAAGTAAGTAACGGGATCAGGGTTTAAAGGAGAACTCCAATGGCACACAAAAAAGCTGGCGGTTCCTCGCGCAACGGTCGCGATTCCGAATCCAAGCGCCTTGGCGTGAAGAAGTTCGGCGGCGAAGCCGTCATCGCAGGCAACATTATCGTGCGTCAGCGCGGCACGCAGTGGCACCCGGGCACCAACGTTGGTCTCGGCAAGGATCACACGATTTTTGCGCTTACGGCGGGCAACGTGAACTACCGTACGAAGGCCAATGGCCGCGTGTACGTGTCTGTAATGCCGAAAGCGGAAGCAGCGGAATAAGCCGGTAGCGCTCTAAAACAGCCGGCGTCTCATCGACCCGGCTGAGCGTATCAGGTTCAGTCCAGAAAACAGGGGAGATGGGACGCCATCTCCCCTTTTTCTTTACCCTCAACCAAGGAGGACTGAACCATGCAAGGCGAATTGTTAAGGGAAGACCAATCAAGGTCTCCCGAAGAGCGGCTGAGGCCGGAACGGTTAAGGACCGATTGCCCTGTCTTACTGTCGGAAAGGCTCGTTCTGCGCGCGCCCCACGAAGAAGACATCGACGCCCTTGCCCATCTCGCCAACAACGCCAATGTCGCTACTATGGTATCGCGTATGCCGCACCCGTATACGACCAATGATGCCGCCGATTTCGTGCGACGCACGAAGCTTGGCGAGATTGGCAAGTGCGTCTATGCGATTACGAAAGCCGACAACGGCGCCTTTCTAGGATGCTGCGGCGTCGAGCCGACTGCCGATCCGGACACGGTCGAGATCGGTTACTGGCTGGGCGAGCCTTATTGGAACCAGGGCTACACCACGGAAGCCGCCCATGCGCTGGTCGACATGGTCTTCCGCACGCGCGAAAACGTCGCTCAGATCGATGCTCGCTGCAGGGTCATGAACGTCGCATCGAGGCGGGTCGTTCAGAAGTGCGGTTTCCAGTTCCAGGGGTCCGGCCTTGCCGCGTCGCTCGCACTCGGCAGCACCGTGCCGGTCGAATGGTACAGGCTCGATCGCAAGACCTGGATATCCTTGCGTAGCTGGGGAGGCATGAGATGAACGCGCTCGCCCTCAATCGCCGCAATGAACGCATGCTGATGCCCGGCCCGACGCCGGTCATCCAGACCGGACGGCTGACGCTGCGCCCGCACCGGCTCGGCGACGCCGACATGATTGCGGAATCGCTCTCCGATTTCGCGGTTACGCGGATGTTGGCGCGGGTGCCTGCACCCTATGACCGGCAGGATGCGCTGGACTGGCTGGTCCAGCACACCTCCGGCCTTGGTATCGACTGGGAAATGGCCATCACCGAGCGGGATGATGTCCATATCGGCTGCATCGGCCTCGAGCTGCGGCATGGCCGCTGGCACCTCGGTTACTGGCTGAACCGCTATTACTGGCGGCAAGGCATCATGACCGAGGCGGTCAAGGCAGCGCTCGAGCGTTTTGCCCGCCGCATGCCCGATGTCGCCGTCCACTCCGGCGCCTTCGCCGACAATCCGGCGTCCTTGAAGCTGCAGCAGAAGCTCGGTTTCGAGATCACCGGATGCTCGGAGCTCTACAGCTTCGCTCGCAACACCATGGTTCCGCACATCGAAACCGTGTTGAGGCCGGGCGCTCTGCGGCTGTCGCAGGCGGCATGATGTCTTGAAACCTGCTATCGCCGGCCTTGCCGGCGATAGCACCGCATCAATCGCGCTGTTCTTCATCTTCTGGCACGAAGACCGCACGATATTCTTTGACCTAAGCCCGAAGCGCCTATATCGAAGGCGACATGACGGGTAAACAGCCGGCCGATGCGCATTCACGGATGCACAAAGGGCGGCGGAAATCGATAAAGAGCGCATAGGCTTTTCCGACTCCCATTCGATCCGAAGGGATATGCGCCGACACCGGGTGACGGACGTAAGATGAAATTTCTCGATGAAGCAAAAGTCTATATTCGCTCAGGCGATGGTGGCGCGGGCAGCGTCTCCTTCCGGCGCGAGAAATTCATCGAATTCGGCGGCCCGGACGGCGGCGATGGTGGCCGCGGCGGCGATGTCTGGGTCGAGGCCGTCAACGGCCTCAACACGCTGATCGACTTTCGTTATCAGCAGCATTTCAAGGCCACGATCGGCATGCACGGCATGGGTAAGAACCGCGCCGGTGCCAAGGGCGCCGACGTGACGCTGAAGGTTCCCGTCGGCACGCAGATCTTCGAGGAAGACGGCGAAACCCTGATCTGCGATATCACGCAGGAAGGCCAGCGCTTTCGCCTGGCGCCCGGCGGCAATGGCGGCTTCGGCAATGCCTATTTCAAATCCTCGGTCAACCAGGCTCCGGACTGGGCCAATCCCGGCCTGCCGGGCGAGGAAAAGACCCTCTGGCTGCGGTTGAAGCTGATCGCCGATGCCGGTCTCGTCGGTTTGCCGAATGCCGGAAAGTCGACCTTCCTCGCAGCCGTCAGCCGCGCGCGGCCGAAGATCGCCAACTATCCGTTCACAACGCTGCACCCCAATCTCGGCGTCGCCACCATCGACGGCCAGGAATTCGTGCTGGCTGACATTCCCGGTCTGATTGAGGGCGCGCATGAAGGCGTCGGCATCGGCGACCGCTTCCTCGGCCATGTCGAGCGCACCCGCGTGCTGCTGCACCTGGTCTCCGCCCAGGAAGAGAAGGTCGGCAAGGCCTACAAGACCGTGAAGCACGAGCTTGAGGCTTACGGCAACGACATCCCCGACAAACCAGAAATCGTCGCGCTATCGCAAATCGACGTGGTCGACGAGGAAACACTGAAGAAGAAGACGCGCGAGCTGGCGCGCGCTTGCGGCAGAACGCCCTTCCAGATTTCCGCCATCACAGGGCGCGGAATGACGGAAGTGCTGCGCGCGCTGCGAGACGTCATCGTCGAAGCCAATTCAGGCGAAGCGGACAAGCCGGCCAAGGCGCCCAAGGTACGGCACCGCGACATGCAGCTCTCCGACGACGCCGGTGAGGATGAAGACGAACGTCGCGGCAACGACGGGGACCAGCAGGGATGACTGCCCGCAAGCCGCTCGACCGTTACCGCCGCATCGTCATCAAGATCGGCTCTGCTCTTCTGGTCGATCGCAAGACCGGCTTGAAGAAATCCTGGCTCGACGGCATGTGCGCCGATATCGCGGCATTGAAGACCAAGGGCATCGACGTTCTGGTCGTCTCCTCGGGCGCCATTGCACTCGGCCGCTCCGTGCTCGACCTGCCATCCGGCGCGCTGAAGCTGGAGGAGAGCCAGGCAGCTGCCGCTGTGGGCCAGATTTCGCTGGCACGCGCCTGGTCGGAAAGCCTCTCGCATGACGATATCGTCGCCGGTCAGATCCTGCTGACACTCGGCGACACCGAAGAGCGCCGCCGCTACCTGAACGCCCGCGCCACCATCAACCAGCTTTTGAAGATCGGCGCCGTGCCGATCATCAACGAGAACGATACGGTCGCGACCAGCGAAATCCGCTATGGCGACAATGATCGCCTCGCCGCTCGCGTCGCCACCATGACCGGCGCCGACCTTCTGGTGCTGCTGTCTGATATAGACGGGCTCTACACAGCTCCGCCGCATCTCGATCCCCAAGCGAAATTCCTCGATACCATCGCCGAAATCACGCCGGAGATCGAAGCCATGGCCGGCGGCGCCGCCTCCGAGCTGTCGCGCGGCGGAATGCGCACGAAGATCGATGCCGGCAAGATCGCGACCGGCGCCGGCTGCGCCATGATCATCGCGTCGGGCAAGACGGACCGTCCGCTGCACGCGATCGAAAGCGGCGCCCGCTCTTCCTGGTTCGCCCCGTCGGGTACGCCCGTCACCGCGCGCAAGACCTGGATTGCCGGACAGCTACAGCCGGCTGGCGAACTGCATGTCGACGACGGCGCGGTCACCGCGCTTGGAGCCGGTAAAAGCTTGCTGCCTGCCGGTGTGCGCAAGGTCGTTGGCCATTTCGGCCGCGGCGACACGGTTGCCGTCATCGGTCCTTCTGGCCGTGAAATTGCCCGTGGCCTTGCTGGCTACGATGCCGAAGAAGCCCGCCAGATCACCGGCCGCAAGTCGGCGGAGATCGAGGCGATCCTTGGTTATGCCGGCCGCGCCGCCATGGTGCACCGCGACGACCTCGTCATGACCGCGTCCGTCAAGACGAAGGCCGAGAAATCGAAGAAGGATGAAGCTCATGCTTGATACCGTCGCACAAAGCCCCGACATCGATGCGCTGATGAACGATATCGGCCGCAAGGCCCGGGCTGCGTCGCGACCTCTAGCCTTTGCTTCGACTGACAGCAAGAACAAGGCGCTGAACGCCATGGCGGATGCCATTCTTGCCCGCAAGGATCATATCCTCTCTGAAAACGCTAGGGATCTGAAGGATGTCGAGGGCACGGACATGCTCGCCTCCTTCGTCGATCGCCTGACGCTGAACGACAAGCGCGTCACTGAGATGGCCGAGGGCATCCGCGCCATCGCTGCGCTGGCGGATCCAGTGGGCGAAGTCATCGCCGCCTGGGACCGCCCGAACGGCCTGAAGATCGAGCGCGTCCGCACGCCGCTCGGCGTCATCGGCGTCATCTTCGAGAGCCGGCCGAACGTGACGGCCGATGCCGGTGCATTGTGCCTGAAGGCCGGCAACGCCGTGATCCTGCGCTGCGGCAGCGATTCCCGCCGCTCCTCGCAGGCAATCCATGACTGCCTGGTCGAAGGTCTGAAGGCTGCAGGCCTGCCGGAACATGCCATCCAGCTGGTGCCCGTCAGCGATCGCGCCGCCGTCGGCGCCATGCTGCGTGGCCTGGAAGGCAATATCGATGTTATCGTGCCGCGCGGCGGCAAGAGCCTTGTCGCCCGTGTGCAGACCGAGGCGCGCGTACCGGTCTTTGCCCATCTGGAAGGTCTTTGCCACCTCTATATTGATGCTTCGGCCGATCTCGACATGGCCAAATCCATCGTCGTCAACGCCAAGATGCGCCGTACAGGCATCTGCGGCGCAGCCGAAACGCTGCTGATCGATTCCAAGGTCGCCTCCACGCATCTGAAGCCGCTCCTTGACGGACTTGCTGCCGCAGGCTGCGAAATCCGCGGCTCCGCCGAAGTCCTCAAGCTTGAGCCCGGCGCAAAGGCCGCAACGGAAGAGGATTGGTCGACGGAATATCTGGCGCCGATCATCTCGGTCGCTCTGGTCGACGGTATCTCCGGCGCGATTGCCCATATCGGCAAATATTCGTCGAACCATACCGAAGCCGTAATCGCCGAGGATCCTGCCGTCGTCGAACGCTTCTTCACCGAGATCGACTCGGCGATCCTGCTGCACAATGCCTCGACGCAATTCGCCGATGGCGGCGAATTCGGCATGGGCGCGGAAATCGGCATTGCCACCGGCAAGATGCATGCTCGCGGGCCTGTTGGCGTCGAGCAGCTCACCTCCTTCAAATATCGCGTGCACGGCACCGGACAGATACGGCCCTAACGTGCTGCAAGAAGAGGTCGATCAACGCTATCTGCGCATGCCCCATGCCGAGCGCGGCATGGTGGTCGGTCTATTCGGTGGCTCCTTCAATCCGCCGCATCGCGGCCATGCCCTGGTGGCCGAGATCGCCATTCGACGGCTCGGTCTCGATCAGCTCTGGTGGATGGTGACACCGGGCAATCCGTTGAAGAACCACAATCACCTGGCGCCGCTCGCCGAACGCATCGCACTCAGCGAGCAGATGCTGCACGATCCACGCATCAAGGTGACGGCATTCGAGCAAAAGCTGGGTATGAGCTACACGGCCAATACGCTGGCGCATGTGAAGGCACGCAACCGCCATATCCACTTCATCTGGATCATGGGCGCCGATAGCCTGAACACATTCCATCTCTGGCAGAAATGGGAAGAAATCGCCCGCACATTCCCGATCGCGGTCATCGACCGGCCAGGATCGACGCTCTCCTATCTCTCCGCCAAAATGGCAAAGACTTTCCATTATGCGCGCGTCGACGAAGATGATGCCCGCGTCCTCTGGAAGAAGCGCGCGCCGGCCTGGACCTTCATCCACGGGCCACGCTCGGCGCTCAGCTCGACAGCGTTACGCGCGGCACAATAGAGCATTTCCACGAAAAGTGCGCAGGGGTTTTCCGTCCGGAATGCGTAAACACCAGAAGATGGAGCGTTTCCGCGACTCATCGAAGAGCAGAAACGCTCTAACCAACTGATTTTTCCGGGAAGATAGAAAATAAAAAGCCCGACGCGGGAGGAGGATGCGTCGGGCTTTAAACCTGATCAGCAACTGGGAGGAGGAGAGTTGCTGATCCATATCGAACGGCATTGGGAGGAGGAGATCGCCGTTTCGATGCTTATGTTTTAGCAGGTTTTACCGATTGATAAATAATCGATTGCGCAATGCAGCAATGCAATAGACGCATACATACAAAAGATTCTTGCCCAAAAATCGCTTATTTTGCTTCTTGGATGCCATTCAGACATTATCCGAACAAACGTACACCAGCTAAAATCCGCATAAAATCCACGGTTCGTAACGTTGCGTCTTGTTTCGTGAGCGTTCGCCAATCCGTTGGGCGAATGAGCCATGCGTTTTCGCAATGCCCGCGAGCGGCTATATGCGCCACAAAATAGAAAACCCATAAATTTCGTAGGGTTAGATGGCGGTAGGCGATATATTTTTCCAAACACATCCCTAGCCAAGCTTCGCGCGTCGTTATATCTCTCGATGCATGTCGACATCTTTGGGGAGAAATAAGATGGCTACCAGCCGACGCCGATGGATCAAGCTTGCAACCGCCGCACTATCAGCCGCATGGCTCGGGCTTTCGGTCACACCGACCTTTGCCGCCGACAAGATCGTCGTCTTCGCTGCCGCCAGCATGAAGAACGCGCTCGACAATGCCGATGCCGCCTTCACCAAGGAAACCGGCAAGGAAGTCACCGTTTCCTACGCCGCGAGCGGCCCGCTCGCCAAGCAGCTTGAAAATGGCGCGCCGGCCGACATCTTCATTTCCGCCGACACCAACTGGATGGACTATGTTGCCGGCAAGAAACTGATCAAGGACGACAGCCGGGTGAACCTTCTCGGCAACAAGCTCGTCCTCGTTGCCGCCAAGGACAAGGCAGAGCCCGTCGACATCAAGCACGGCTTCGATCTCGCTGCCCTGCTCGGCGATGGCCGACTGGCGATCGGCCAGCCGGAATCGGTGCCGGCTGGCAAGTACGGCAAGACGGCGCTGGAAAAGCTCGGCGTATGGGCTTCGGTTGAAAAGAAAGTCGCCGGCGCCGAAAGCGTGCGTGCAGCACTTGCGCTGGTCTCGCGTGGCGAAGCACCCTTTGGCATCGTCTACCAGACCGATGTCTCGGCCGATCCGGGCGTCGCCGTCGTCGGCACCTTCCCGGCAGACAGCCATCCGCCGATCGTCTACCCGATCGCCATCACCGCGAGCAGCAAGAACCCGGACGTGCAAGCCTATTTCGATTACCTGAAATCGGCTAAGGCTGTTCCCTTCTTCGAGCATGAGGGTTTCACTGTCCTGAAGCGATAAATATCATCGCAGGAGCTTTTTCGCATTTGCGCAATTCCGACGGAAAACTGCTATGCATTTTTCCTGGAATTGCTCCAGACATCCGGGATAGGGAAGACAAAAACCTAGAGCGTCGTGCTTCCTTTCGGAAGCACAAAGGCGCTCTATCTCCTTGAATCTACGCATCAGGCTTTCCGAAAATCGATTCCGATTTTCGGGCCGATGCTGTAGGCTCGCCGGTTCATGGCGAGCCTGATTTGTTTCAAGAGGCAGGATTTGGACGCATTGGGTTTGAGCAGCGACGAATGGACGGCCATAGAGCTGAGCCTGCGCGTGTCGATCGTCGCCATGCTGGTAAGCCTGCCCTTCGGCATCGCCGCCGCCTATCTGCTCGCGCGTGGCCGGTTCTGGGGAAAATCGATCCTCAACGGCATCATCCACCTGCCCTTGATCCTGCCGCCCGTCGTGACCGGCTTCATCCTCCTCATTCTCTTCGGCCGCAAGGGGCCGATCGGGTCGCTGCTCGAGCAATATTTCGGCCTGGTCTTCTCGTTCCGCTGGACGGGCGCGGCGCTGGCCTGCGGTGTCATGGGTTTTCCGTTGATGGTCAGAAGCATCCGTCTGTCGATCGAGGCCGTCGACCGCAAGCTGGAAGAAGCCGCCGGCACTTTGGGCGCCGGCCCCATCTGGACCTTCGCGACGGTCACGCTGCCGCTGATCCTTCCCGGCATCATTGCCGGGATGATCCTCTCCTTCGCCAAGGCCATGGGCGAATTTGGCGCCACCGTAACTTTTGTCTCAAACATTCCGGGCGAGACGCAGACCTTGTCTTCGGCCATCTACACCTTCACCCAGGTCCCCGGTGGCGACGCCGGCGCCATGCGGCTCACCATCGTCGCCATCGTCATTTCCATGGCGGCGCTGCTCGCCTCCGAATTCCTCGCCTATCTCGCCGGCCGCAGGGTGGATTTCGAATGACGCTCTCGGTCGATATCCGCCACCGCCTCGGCGCCTTTTCTCTGGAGGCCGCATTTACCTCCGATGGCGGTGTGACGGCCCTCTTTGGTCGCTCCGGCTCCGGCAAGACGTCGATCGTCCGCATCATCGCCGGCCTCACCCGGCCCGATCACGGCCGCATCAGCCTGGACGACACCGTACTTGCCGATACAAGCCGGCAGGTCTTCGTGCCGCGCCATCGCCGGCGCTTCGGCTACGTCTTCCAGGAGGCGCGGCTGTTCCCACATTTGTCCGTGCGGCAGAATCTCAGTTACGGCCGTTGGTTCGCGCCCAACAACGGACGCAGCGAGAGCTTTGACGGCGTTGTCGATCTTCTCGGCATTGGCGCACTTCTCGATCGACGGCCGGCAAAGCTCTCCGGCGGAGAGAAGCAGCGCGTCGCGATCGGTCGCGCCCTGTTATCCTCTCCTCGGCTTCTGCTGATGGACGAACCGCTCGCGGCGCTCGACGAAGCCCGTAAGGCGGAAATTCTTCCCTATCTCGAACGGCTACGCGACGAGACGAAGATACCGATCATCTATGTCAGCCACTCCATTGCCGAGGTGGCGCGCCTTGCCAATCGCGTCGTCGTCATGCGCGACGGCAAGGTGGAAACGATCGGTGCCGCCGTCGATGTCTTCAGTCAACTGTCCGGTCCGCTGGCTGCAGATCGTCGCGAAGCCGGCGTGCTCCTGGAAGGCCGTGTGGAATCGATGGACGACCGGCATCACCTCACCGTCGTCGCCCTGAAAACGACGAAGCTGTTCGTTCCCGGTCAGGCTGCGGCCGTCGGCAAGACGGTGCGCGTCCATATCCCGGCCCGCGACGTCATGCTGGCGACTACACGGCCGGAAGGCCTGAGCGCCCTCAATATTCTCGACGGCAAGGTTTGCGATATCGGCACGGCTGCGGACGGAACGGCAGAGGTCAGGGTCGATTGCGGCGGCGATATCGTCACGGCCCGCATCACGCAGTTCTCGGCCGAGCGACTGGGGTTACGGGTGGGCCTGCCGATCCATGCAGTCATCAAGACCGTGGCACTGGAACAATAGAGCATTTCCAGGAAAAGTGCGCAGCGGTTTTCCGTCCGGAATGCGTAAACACAACAAGATAGAGCGTTTTCGCGATTCATGAGAAGCAGAAGCGCTCTGCAAGCGATCAAGCTTTCTTGGGCGATGCGTCCGCCGGGCTGCGATTGGCTTCGAGCCAGTTCAAATCGTCGGCAATGGCCGTGCGCAACGTCGTTTCCATCCTGCGGAAACGCCGAAGCAGCTCCTCGCCAAACGGCGTCAGGGCAGCCCCGCCACCTTTCTGGCCACCGCGTTGCGATTCCACCACCGGCTCGCGAAACATATGGTTCAATTCGCTGATGAGCAGCCATGCCCGGCGATAGGACATGTCCATCGCGCGACCGGCAGCCGAAATGGATCCGGTCTCCTGAATATGCTCCAGAAGCTCCATCTTGCCGCGCCCAAGCCGATCCTGCCCCGAAAAGCTGATGCGGAGGATAGGCTTCAACGATGGCTGCGGAGCGTCTGTCATGGCATCTGGAATGTTTTGCTATGTTTCCGTGTATACGCGGCCTTCGCGCGCCTGGGAAGGACGATGGATGGAGCGAGCGAGGAATTTGCCCGTCAATCTTGAGTTGCGAGGCGAAAAGGCGAGAAATTGCCCACAATCGTCCATATCTGGTGGCAATTCATCGATTTTCGGCACAAATCCTTGTTCTGGAGGCCAATTGGCGACCTCTGGCGTCTTGAAACCTTTATACAATGATGCCTATCTTTATAGCGTGATCGACTCAGATCGCGTATGTGCATGTTCTGTTACTCAAGGAAGGAAGAGCACTGACAACAGTACACGCCAAGGGAAGAGCGCCTGTCGTTATCCCGAAGAGCCCGGAACGTGGCGCTGATGCCGCTGCCCGAGCCCTGCAAGCCGTCCTCGTAAGCCTCGAGGACTCCAAGGCCGAAAATATCGTCCCCATCGACATTGCTGGCAAATCCGCACTCGGAGACTACATGGTCATCGTCTCCGGTCGCTCGAGCCGCCATGTCCTGGCGATTGCCGACCACCTCATGACCGATCTCAAGGACGAGGGCTTCGGCAATGCCCGCGTCGAAGGTCTGGATGGCGGCGACTGGGTGTTGATCGACACCGGCGACATCATCGTTCATGTCTTCCGTCCGGAGATCCGCGAGTTCTACAACATCGAAAAGATGTGGGCAGCACCCGATCTCGACGAAGGCACGCTGCACTAACCGAGCCACAGCATTTCCAGGAAAAGTGCGTAGCGGTTTTCCGTCCGGAATGCGAAATGCTTCAAGAGCGCCGTTCCCGGCCCGGTTGGCAGCTTTTCATCGCCGGACCTGATCGTCCGGCAGGAATCTGTTTGTGTCGCCATAGCGGCGAATATGCGTGGGAGCGGGAATGCGGATCGGTCTTTTTGCGGTGGGACGGTTGAAAACCGGCCCTGAAAAGGATCTTGCGGCTCGCTATCTCGACCGTTTCGCCAAAGCCGGGCCGGCCATCGGCCTGGAGCTGGCGCGCATGACCGAGGTTGCCGAAAGCCGCGCCTCCAACGGCGAGACCCGCAAGCGCGAAGAGGCGGGCCTCTTGCAAAAGGCGCACCCGGAAGGTGGCGTCCTCATTCTTCTCGACGAACGCGGCAAAGCTTTGGATAGCGAGGCCTTTGCTGCCATGCTCGGTACGTTCCGCGATCAGGGCAAGCGCGACCTGACGATCGCAATCGGCGGTGCCGATGGCCTCGATCCCTCTCTTTACGACAAAGCCGACATGACCATATGCCTCGGCAAGCTGACCTGGCCGCACCAGTTGGTGCGCATCCTCATTGCCGAGCAGCTCTACCGCGCGGTGACCATTCTTTCCGGCCACCCTTACCACCGGGTGTAACCGCGTCCCCCTCATCGAAAACAGTTTGGCTTTCGGGCTTTTTGCGTTAACGAAACGCTCACACAGGCGTGTTTTGATTCCCGCCTCAAAAGTGACGATGCTTCCTAGCTGATCGCGACAAATCGGCTTATTTTCACGCGATCCGAAGGGACCAGGCCCGAATCGACCGGATGAAAAAAGCCCTGCCCATGCTTTCCCGCTTTCTGCTGCCCTCTCTGGCGGCATGTCTTGGCGTGGGCGCCTATGCGGCCGGTCCGTTTTCTCTGAGCGACATGGCCTTCGCACAGCAAGCCGCCGACGGCACAGCGCAGGCACCGGACGACCGCCCGGCGGCAACGGCAGCCCCCGCAGAGCCGGCCCCGGACCCGACGGCCGAACTTGCCCGCAAGCGCGATGAAACGCGTACGCAGCTTGAGGCTCTGTCGAAGACGATCAGCCTCTCCTCCGGCAAGACCAAGGAGCTGGAAGACAGCATCGCGTCGCTCGACAAGAGCACGGCGAGCCTGCGCCAGGCGCTGATCGACAGCGCGGCCCGACGCAAGGATCTGGACCGCAAGATCCAGCAAAGCGAGAAGACGCTGACGGACCTGGCGGTTAAGGAAGACAAGATCCGCGGCTCACTCCATGAGCGCCGCGCCCTGCTGGCCGAAGTGCTGGGCGCGCTGGAGCGCATGGGGCGCAACCCCCCGCCGGCGCTGCTGGTGACGCCCGACGACGCACTCGCCTCCGTGCGCAGCGCCATTCTGCTCGGAGCCGTCGTGCCGGGGATGCGCAAGGAAACTGACCAGCTCATTGCCGATCTCACGGATCTCAGCAAGCTGCATGCGGCTGCGGCTGCCGAAAAAGCCGACCTCACCACCACCATGACCAACAGTCTGGAGGAGGAGCGGCGCATGGACCTGCTGATCGCCGAGAACGACAAGCACAGCAAGGAAAACTCAGCCCAGCTCGAGGCCGAGCGCAAGCGTGCCGAGGAACTGGCGGGTCAGGCGACCAGTCTGGAGGGACTCGTCGCCTCGCTCGAGAGCCAGATCGGCTCGGTCCGCGACGCGGCCGCTGCTGCCCGCGCCGAAGAAGCGCGGCGGGCGCTGCTCACCGATCAGCAACGGGAGCAGGCAAAGGCGCTCGCCGAGAGCGGCGTGCCCGATAAAAACCGCATTACGCCCGCATATGCCTTCTCCGACCTTAAGAAGAAGTTGGAGCTGCCCGTGGCGGGCGATACCCTCCGCCAATTCGGCGACGACGACGGCACAGGCCACACGGCGATGGGATTGACCATTGCGACCGGTCCGAATGCGCTCGTCACCGCTCCCGCCGATGGTACGGTTGTCTATGCCGGCGCGTTTCGCAGCTACGGCCAGATGATCATCCTGGATACCGGCGACGGCTATCATATGGTGCTGTCGGGCATGGACGCGATCAAGACGCGCCCCGGCAGATTTGTTTTCGCCGGCGAGCCGCTCGCCGCGATGGGCCAGAAAAGAGTCGCGAGTGCGACCGCATTGGCGCTGGAAACGGATCGGCCAACGCTTTACATTGAATTCCGAAAAGATGGGAAGCCGGTCGATTCTCGACCGTGGTGGACCTCCAAAGACACTGGAAAGGCACGCAATGATACGTAGGGCTTCTCTTGTTCTCGTTGGCGCATTGATGGGTGCGACGGCGATGGGCGTTATCTATACGGCGGTGGCGCCGGCCGAAGCCGCGGGAACGTCCACCTACAAGGAGTTGTCGATTTTCGGCGACGTCTTTGAACGCGTTCGCGCCCAGTATGTGACGCCACCCCAGGAAGACAAGCTGATCGAAGCCGCCATCAACGGCATGCTGTCATCGCTGGACCCGCATTCCAGCTACATGAATGCCAAGGATGCCGAAGACATGCGCACCCAAACCAAGGGTGAGTTCGGCGGTCTCGGCATCGAAGTCACGATGGACAATGATCTCGTCAAGGTCATCACCCCGATCGACGATACCCCGGCCGCCAAGGCCGGTGTCCTTGCAGGCGACTACATTACCGCCATCGACGGCCAGTCGGTGCGCGGCCTGAAGCTGGAAGATGCCGTCAACAAGATGAAGGGCGCCGTCAAGACGCCGGTCAAATTGACTTTGATGCGCAAGGACGCGGACAAGCCGATCGAGCTCACCATCGTTCGCGACGTGATCGCCATCGCTGCCGTCAAGTCGCGCGAGGAAGGCGGAAATGTCGGCTATATCCGCATCATCTCCTTCACGGAAAAGACGACGCCGGATCTCGAAGCCGCAATCGCCAAGATCAAGAAGGATATCCCGGCTGACAAGCTGAAGGGCTACGTTCTCGACCTGCGCCTGAACCCCGGCGGTCTGCTCGACCAGGCGATCAACGTCGCCGACGACGTGCTCGAACGCGGCGAGATCGTTTCGACCCGCGGCCGCAACCCGGACGAGACCCGACGCTTCAACGCCACGCCTGGCGATCTGACCGACGGCAAGCCGATCATCGTGCTCATCAATGGCGGCTCGGCCTCGGCTTCGGAAATCGTCGCCGGCGCTCTGCAGGATCTGCGCCGCGCCACTGTTGTCGGCACCCAGTCCTTCGGCAAGGGTTCCGTCCAGACGATCATTCCGCTCGGAGACGGCAACGGTGCGTTGCGCCTGACGACGGCGCTCTACTACACGCCATCGGGCCGCTCGATCCAGGGCACCGGCATCACCCCCGACATCAAGGTCGACCAACCGCTGCCGGACGATCTGAAGGGCAAGCTGACGTCTGAGGGCGAATCCAGCCTTCCGGGCCATATCAAGGGCCAGAGCGAAACCGACAAGGGCTCCGGCTCCTCGGCCTACATGCCGCCGGATCCGAAGGACGATATCCAGCTCAACTACGCGCTGGATCTGCTGCGCGGCAACAAGACCGATCCGGCCTTCCCGCCGAACCCGGAAAAGGCGGTTTCCTCCAAGTAAGGATATGGCGCCGGGCTGGAAACAGACCCGGCGCTTTCATTATCGTGAGAGCGGAACTCGCGTATCGTTCCGCTCTGTTCGATCGGGCAAGCGCGGCCTTGTTCCAGTACTGTTTCGTCGATGTTTTAATACTTTGAGCCTGAGCCAGGATTTTCCATTGCGGTAACCGCTGGAAAACGGAATGCTCAGCGCCGGAACAAATTCCCGTTTGGGGTGGATACGGACTTTGGGAACGGATTTGCATGCACCGCTGGGACAGAATCGCGGCCCCGGCCGCCAGCGGAGAACCCCGCCCTTCGGGCGCATTCTGGGCGGCCTCTGCCTGATCGCCATCGCCGGCTTCTCCCTTTATTCGGCGCTGCTGCGCGACGATCTCAAGAAAACCCAGCCGATCGAGACGGCCAAAAAGGAAGATGCAGCTCCGCCGGCCGACACCAAGCCGTCCACCAACGGCACGAGCAGCCTGACACAGGTCGACCCGCAATCAGGAGCCAATACCACACGTGTCGTCACCGATGACGGTTCCGTCGTCACCATGTTCAGCCCCGGCAGTCGCGATGGCAATGGTCCGGTCCTGATCAATGCCAATCAGATCGGCCAGGATCCTCGCATGGCGGCGACGCCGAACGACAGCCTGCTGGAGGATTCGCCCTTCGGCAAGCTGCCGATCACCGGGCCGAGCGGGCTGAGACCGATGGATCAATATGCCAGACCCTGGTCCGGCGCACGCGGCACGCGCATCGCCATCGTCGTCAGCGGCCTCGGCCTCAGCCAGACCGGCACGCAGCGCGCCATCGAGAAGCTGCCGGAAGAGATCACCCTGGCCTTCGCGGTCAGCGGCAACAGCCTTCAGCGCTGGATGCAGGATGCACGGCGCGGCGGCCACGAAATTCTCATTCAGGTTCCCTTCGAGCCCTTCGATTATCCCAGCAACAATCCCGGACCGGACACGTTGCTGACATCGCTGTCTGCTACGAAGAATATCGATAACCTGCACAAGGCGATGGGCAAGATTACCAACTATACCGGCATCATGAACTATCTCGGCGGCCGCTTCCTTGCCAATCCCGGCGCCATGGAGCCGGTGCTGCGTGATATCGGCAAGCGCGGCCTGCTTTTCCTCGACGACGGCTCGTCTGCGCAATCCAAATCCGGGACGCTCGCCAAGACACTTGAGGTGCCGCACGCCTTCGCCGACGTGCAGCTCGATGGCGAATTGCAGCAGGATGCAATCATGCGGAAGCTTGACGAACTGGAGCGGATTGCCCGTCGTAACGGATCCGCGATCGGCGTCGCCTCCGCCTTCGACGAGAGCGTCGACGCCATCAGCAAGTGGAGTGAGGAAGCCGCCATGCGCGGCATCGAAATCGTCGCGGTCTCGGCGCTTGCCAACGACCCGAAACGTCCATGATTTATTGGAGAAACAGATGAGCAAGCCGCAAGCGCCCGTAAGAGCCGAAGACCTGCCCTATCGCCCCTGCGTCGGCATCATGATCCTGAACCGGGACGGCCTGGTCTGGGCCGGCAGGCGCATCCCGGACGGCAACTCGGAGTATGATGGTTCGCCGCAGCTCTGGCAGATGCCGCAAGGCGGCATAGACGACGGCGAAGACCCGCTGAAGGCCGCCTATCGCGAGCTCTACGAAGAAACCGGCATGAAGACGGTGACGCTGCTGGCGGAAGCGAAGAACTGGATCAATTACGATCTGCCGCCGCAGCTGATCGGCATCGGCCTCAGAGGGAAATATCGCGGCCAGACCCAACGCTGGTTCGCCTTCCGTTTCGACGGAGATGAAGGTGAGATCGCCATCAACCCGCCGCCCGGCGGCCATGAGCCCGAATTCGACGCCTGGGGATGGAAGCCGATGACGGAGCTTCCCGGGCTGATCGTGGCCTTCAAGCGATCAGTCTACGAACAGGTCGTTGCCGAGTTCCAGCATCTCGCCGGCCTCAAGGCTGAGGACTGAATAGAGCATTTCCAGGAAAAGTGCGCAGCGGTTTTCCGGCCGGAATGCGTCAGAAATGCTCTACGAGGAAACCGGCCGCTGGAAGGGCGGCCGGATCCATATATTGTTATTCGGCGGAATCCGCAGAGTCGGCATTGAGCTGGCCATACTTGGCTTCGCCGATCTTTCCGAGCAGCTCGAGCTGGGTTTCCAGAAAGTCGATGTGACCTTCTTCGTCCGCCAGCAGCTCTTCGAACAGCTTCATCGAGACATAGTCGCCTGCGTCGTGACAGATATCGCGGGATTTCTTGTAGGCCGTGCGGGCGTCGTACTCGCCGGCGAGATCGGCTTCCAGCACTTCCTTGACATTCTGGCCGATGCGAAGTGGCGCCAGCGTCTGCAGGTTCGGGTGGCCTTCGAGAAAGATGATGCGTGCAACGAGGCGATCGGCATGCTGCATCTCTTCGATGGATTCCGCGCGCTCCTTCTTGGCGAGCTTGGTGTAACCCCAATCCTCGAGGAGCCGGTAGTGAACCCAATACTGATTGACTGCGCCAAGCTCGAGGAACAGCGCCTCGTTAAGCCGCTCGATGACTTTTTTGTCGCCTTTCAATGTCCGCTCTCCTGTTTTCTTCGTGGAATTTCTTCAGGCGGGACATGAAATCAAAAATTTCGGCTTCCGTCGAGTGGCGACGGGCATGATACTCTTCGGTTGTCTGTATAATGATATCAACGACATTCGGGAAACAGCCGCAGCAACGGCCGCGCTTTTCCATGGCGTGATAGACCTTGGCGGGAACGATGAGCTGCCAACAGTCCTGGTCCAGGAACTCGTTGATGACGTCCCGGATTTCCTTGTCGGTGATATAATTACAGCTACAAACCAGCATTCTTCGCTCAGCCCGTCAAACATGACATCCGCTGTCTTGTTATCTGCTAAAGAAGACGGACTTTGTCAAGAAAGAAACGATTCATTTTGATCGGCAGGCAAAACCGGGGGCATGTTGCCCCTCGGATGCAAGGCTCGGCATCTCAATGAAAATTGCGGCCCCGCGGCATGACTTTTACCGTTTCGGTCGTATCGCTGCGTCCTTCGGTCGCTGGTCCGGTATTGCGCGTCAATAGGTCCGGCGAGGCGCGTTTCTTCTTCTGTCTGTGATCCATGGTCGGCCGCAGCGCCTCGTCCGCCCGGTCGCTGACGCCGAAACGCCGTGCCTCACGTTGCAGGATACCCAGCGCCGAGGTGATATCCTCGATGTAGTCGGCCACCACATGAATGACGCCGCTTTCGCTCTGCAGACGACCACGGATCTTCACCAGCCGCGCCCCCATGACGATGGCACGGTATTTCTCGAATATTTTCGGCCAGACGATCGCATTGGCAACGCCAGTCTCGTCCTCTAGCGTCATGAAGATCACCCCATTCGCCGAGCCAGGCCGCTGGCGCACCAGCACCAGTCCGGCAACCGTCACCATCCGGCCACTGGCGATATTGGACAGATCCCGGCTTTGCAAAATGCCCTGCCGCGCGAAATCGCCGCGCAGGAAGGAAACCGGATGCGCCTTCAGTGACAACGACAGATAGCGATAATCCTCGATGACCTGCTCGCCGGGCAGCATCTCGGGCAGTGTAACCGCCGGCTCGACCTGCAGTTCCGTATGATCGGTGCCGAAATCGAAAAGCGGGAGCTTTTCGGCAGCGCTGCCGGCATCGAGCGCCCGCACCGCCCAGAGCGCATCCCGCCGGCTGAGACCGATGGAGCCGAATGCATCCGCATCCGCCAGACGCTCGATCTGCGCCTTGGCAAGCCCGGAGCGCAGCCAGAGATCACGCACGGACCGATAGCCATCGCCCCGACGCGTGACAAGCAACTCTATCTCCTTATCCGACAGGCCTTTAACTTGTCGGAAGCCGAGACGGACGGCACATTGCGTCTTGATATCGTCGCGCATCGACGCATGGCGCTGCTCGATCGCGCCTGGATCGAAACGCGCCTTCTCCAAAAGGCAATCCCAACTCGATCGATTGACATCGACAGGCCGAACCTCGACGCCATGCTCACGGGCATCGCGCACCAGCTGCGCCGGCGCATAAAAACCCATAGGCTGGGCATTGAGGATCGCCGCACAGAAGACGTCGGGATAGTAGGTCTTCAGCCAGGAAGAGGCGTAGACGAGTAGAGCGAAGGAAGCCGCATGGCTCTCGGGAAAGCCATATTCGCCGAAGCCCTTGATCTGCTCGAAACAATTCTTGGCGAACGCGCGATCATAGTTGCGAGCAACCATGCCTTCGACCATCTTCTCCTCGAAAGTGTGAATGGTCCCAGTCCGCTTGAAGGTCGCCATCGACCTGCGCAATTTGTCAGCCTCCGCAGGCTTAAACCCCGCTGCCGTAATGGCGATTTGCATGGCCTGCTCCTGAAACAAGGGCACACCCAACGTTCGCTTCAGCACCACCTCCAGCTCGTCGCTCGGATAATCAAGCACCTTTCCGGCTCGCTTGGCCTCCCGCCGCTTGAGGTAGGGGTGCACCATATTGCCTTGGATCGGCCCGGGCCGGACGATCGCCACCTCGATAACCAGATCGTAGAATTCACGGGGCCGCAGACGCGGCAACATGCTCATCTGCGCCCGGCTTTCGATCTGGAAAACGCCGATCGTGTCGGCGCGGCAGATCATGTCATAGACCGGTCCACCATCGGGATAATTAGCGTAGCCGAGATCGGCGAGTTCCTTCTTCACGTCGTAATGCAACAGCAGCAGATCGAAAGCCTTGGCGAGGCAGGTCAACATGCCCAGCGCCAGAACATCGATCTTCAAGATGTTGAGATTGTCGAGATCGTCCTTGTTCCACTCGATCATGTAGCGATCGTCCATCGCCGTGTGCATGATCGGTACGACTTCATCGAGCCGATCCCGGGTGATGACGAAGCCGCCGACATGCTGCGTCAGATGCCGCGGAAATCCCATCAGCGTAGAGGCATAGGACAGCACATTCTTCGTCGTCTTGTCGGAGAGATCGAGACCGGCGAGCTTTGCTTCCCGATCAGACAATCCCTCGGTCGACCATCCCCAGACGCCGCTCGCAAGGGCAGACTGCACATCCTCCGACATGCCGAAGGCTTTCGCCACTTCGCGGCCGGCCGAGCGCGCCCGATAGCTGGTGACGGCCGCCGTCAGGCCGGCATGCTCCTTCTTGTAATGCCTGTAGATGAACTGGATAACCTCTTCACGCTTCTCATGTTCGAAATCGACATCGATGTCAGGCGGTTCCTCGCGTTCCGTCGAGATGAAACGCTCGAATAGAAGCGTCGTGATCTTCGGATTGACTTCCGTGATCCTGAGACAATAGCAGACCACGGAGTTGGCGGCGGAACCGCGCCCCTGGCACAAAATATTCTGACTACGAGCATGTTCCATGATGCGGCGTACCGTCAGGAAGTAAGGCTCGTACTGCCGCTCCCGGATAAGAGCAAGCTCGTCATTGATCTGCTTGGTAATTTCGTCAGGAACTCCATTGGGATAGCGCCATTTCGCACCCTCCCGCGTCAACCGCTCCAGCGTTTCCGAAACAGCCTCACCATCAACACTTTCGTCAGGATAATTATGCTTCAGCTCGTCCAGCGAAAAAGACAGCCGACTAAAGAACTTCTGCGTATTGGCGATGGCCTTCGGATACTCCCTGAAAAGGCGCGCCATCTCGACAGCGCCCTTCATATAGCGCTCGGCATTGGCGGCGAGCCTGAAGCCGGCCTCGGCGATCGGCACATGCTCGCGGATCGAAACGACGATGTCGGCAAGCGGCTTGCGTTCGGTTGCGTGATAAAGCGGCTGGTTGCTGGCGATCAGCCGCACGCCGTTTCGAATCGCGATGATGGAAAGCGTGGCAAAGACCAGCCGATCCCGCCCGTCATAGGCCGGCGACAGGACGATATGAAATTTCCGTCCGAAGCGCATCCATAGCCGCTTAAGGCATTGCTCCAGCCTTGCCTGGCCTTCCGTCGTCTCCACGCTTGCAGCATCCGGAACGAGCGCCAGCATCATCTCGTCACCCCATTCCATGAGGTCGCTTTCGTTGAGGATGCAAACGCCCTTTTCGCCACGCAGATTGCCTGCGCTCAACAGCCGGCAAAGATGCGCCCAGCCTTTACGGTTCTGCGGATAGGCAAGAATGTCGGGGGTGTCGTCCGAAAAGACCAGGCGAGCGCCAGGCTGGAAAGCGACCGGCTTCAGGAGCGGCTTTTCCGGTTTCCCTTTGGCTCGAAGTTCAATGTTTTCCTCAATGGTCCTCTTGTATTCCGCCCAAAGAAGCTTGGTATGCGCATGCGCCTTGACCACGCCGGCAACCGAATTGCGATCTGCAATCCCAAATCCGGAAAGTTTCAGGAGAGCGGCTTGCGCCACCATCTCTTCCGGATGCGAGGCCCCTTCAAGAAAGGAGAAATTCGTTCTCACCCCAATCTCGCAGAAAGGCACGGGTGCGTGAAAGCTCGGGCGCGCGTTCATGCGAAGACCCCATGCATATACCAATCCGGCATCGTTCCGCCTCGGCCATAGAGACCCTTGCGGAACAGCCAGAAGCGATGGCCCCCTTCATCCTCGATCTGGAAATAATCGCGAGCAGGCTCTTCCTTTTCCTCAAGCCACCATTCCGCCGAAAGCCGTTCCGGCCCTTCGGCCCGGCTGACCCGGTGCATGATCCGCCGCCAGCGGAATTGCCGGGGAGGGCCATCGGGCACCTCGGCAGCAACGGTTTCGACCAGCTCCGGCGTGCGGAACAGCCGTAGCGGCCGCTCGCCGCGGAAAAAGCCATGACCGGCATGGTCGCTGCCCGTCCGCCTGCTGGCAACCAGAACGTTCATCGCATGCACCGGCCGAGCGGCTCGCTCGGGAATATGGCTCTGCCGCAGTTCGAACCCCTGGATGCAATCCGGCCCCAGCCGGGCAGCCACCCGGTCGACAAAGGCGGCAAGCGAGCTGTCCTGCCGGCCCTCCCCGACGAAATCGCCCTGCGTTGCATCGAAGGCCGCATGCTGCAGCACGTTGAGGCGGACGATTTCAAAACCATAGCCGACATCGAGATCATCATGAATGGCGGTAAAGCGCTCGGTGAACAGGCCTGCGATCCGCTTTGGCTCCCGCAGCGGCTGCGAAGCGCCGGCGGCTATGCGGAAGACCGCGCCATCCACCCGGAAGAGCAGAAGCTCAAAGGAACGGCCGCCGATGCCGCGCGCCTCAAGCCCCGGCTTCAGCGTGTCGGCAAGCTGCCGGGCAAGCTCCAGAAGATCCGCTTCCGCCTGTACCGGCTCGGTCAGCCGGCGCTCGGCCGACAATTGCGCGACCGGCCGGCGCGGCGAGATCGGTTCTTCGACAAGGCCGACGGCCTGATCGAGCCGCAACAGCAGCTGCGCGCCGAAACGGCGGGCAAGCGGCGCACGCGGCGCGGCCAAAAGATCGCCCGTCTGTTTCAGACCCATCTTCTGCAACGCGGCAATAGTTTCCTCTCCGAGCCTTAAGGAAGCCACCGGCAGCGGCGCCAGAGCCTCCTCCATGGCTTCGGGAGGAACGACACGGCTGTCGTCGAAGCGAGCCACTGCCCAGGACAGGCCGGGCGCGGAGGAAATCGCGCCGCGCACATCGAGCCCCAACCGGGAAATCCGGATCAGCACATCTTCGAGCAGAGCCTCTTCTCCGCCGAAGAGATGAGCGCAGCCGGTAATGTCAAGAAACAGGCCATCCTTGCCATCGATCGCCACCAGCGGCGTATAGCGATCGCACCAGTCGGCGATCGCTTCCAGAAGCTTGCGATCCGCCATCGGATCTTCCTCGACGACATCGAGGGTAGGGCAGATTGCTCTCGCTTCGGCCACGCCCTGGCCCGGCTTCAGGCCGATCATCTCCGCCCGCTCGTTGAGCGCGGTCAGCCGCATGGCATTGTTGAGCTTGCCGGCACAGACCAGCGGCGGCGTTTCAAGCCTGCCTGTCGAACGCCACGATAGCCCCCAGCGCTTGCGCGCGATGCGGTCGGTCGGCAGATGCGGAAAGGTCAGCGCCAGAATGCGCTGCGTGTTCGCCGGGAAAGGCAGGGTGCTGAACGTCGGAGACAGGGGCAAAGCGGCGGTCATGGGCATTCCACTCCAGGGTTATGGAAAGAGGCGCCGGGTTGCGGCTCTTTTCCAAGGTCAGACGAAAAGCCGGATGACCGATGCTGCCGCCAAGCACCGATCCGTCCGGCAGTGGCCGCGCCTGCGCTGGCGCGGGTTCGACGGAGAAGCGGAAGAGGGCGCTGCTCGCCTCCTCCTCGCCTCCCTGTCGCAATAGAAACAAGGGCCGTCCCGCCGCCTTGGCCCTCAACGCCAGCCGCCGGCTCTCGGTCAGGCCGAAACGCGAGGGATTGCCGCGCACTTCCAGAATGACGACGGCAAAGGCCGCACTGCCAAGGGCCGCCTCGGCCAGCCAGAGCGCCTCCTCCAGCTTGCGCGGCGAAGCCTGCAGGAAGGTCGTCGGCTCCAGCCCGAAATCTCTGAGACCGATGGCATAGGGCAGGCCCGCTTCCATCGTGGCGACCGTGTCGCCGATCCACAGGATCGGAGAGATAGCCGCTGCGTCCGCACCGGCAGCTTGCGCTCCAACCTGCGCGGCGAGCGCAAGGGTGAAGCCGCTGGCCGCCCCGGCATCGCGCAGCCCGAGCGAGCGGATTTCCGTCAGCGCATCGAGCGGCAGGCCGCCCTGCATCGCGACATCGAGATCCTCGACCCCGGTTGCAAGAACCGGTAGCTCGGGCAGGGAGGTCGCAAGACCTGCCCCCCGCGTGGCCGGCGTGGCCGCCAGCTTTTCATGCGCCGCTGCAGCCAGTGCCGGGATCGGCCTGCCTTCCAGTCTGGCAATGGTTTCACGCAGGGCAAAAAGCGTTTCCCGCGCCACGGCAGCCTCGGCCATGACGGTCACTCCATATCAGTAATGTTCCTGTTATGTTCTTATGGATTCCAGAGCTTGATAAAAGAGTCAACACCATTTCATGAGAAAATATTCCTTTGCCGTAATCCGCTCTCGTAAAAGCTGCGCAAAGTCTCTATATGACCAGCCAAGGAAGGAAGCATTCATGGCTCGCATTGACCAGAGCGAGGATTGGCGGGACCGCCACGCGCCCTCAATCAGCACATTCGAATCTCTGGCTATGGAGGCTTACAGCCACCTGCCGGACGAATTTCGCTCGCTCACAGGTAACCTCATCATCCTCATCGAGGATTTTCCCGATGACGAAGTCTTCGAGGATATGGCGCTAGAAACCCCCTTCGACCTGCTCGGTCTCTTCGAAGGTCGCGGGATTTCGGAGCGCTTTACCGCCCAGACCGGCGACATGCCGAACAAGATCCGCCTCTACCGGCGGCCGATCATCGATTACTGGGCTGAAAACGAGGAAACTCTCGGCGATATCATCACCCACGTCCTGATCCACGAGATCGGCCACCATTTCGGCTTGAGTGACGAGGACATGGAACGCATCGAGGCAAGCGCCGAGGAAGCGACGGATCGGTGATATCGGCCCTGACCGCAAGACGGTCAGGGAAGGGCATCAAACCTTCGATAAGGCAATCACTTCCGGGTCATTGCTCGGAAAGCTTCATCTCCGGCTCGTAATCCTTACCGGCAACTTCCTTGACGACAGCCTGGCCGCACTGCATCTGGCCTGACGCTGCATTGAAGGCATAGGTCGGCGAGCCCGACAGCTCCCAGCCCTTGTTCAGCGCCGCAGTCACCTTGTGGCAAAAGGAAGCGTCGTCGGGACCGGTGAGGAAGCGGTAGAGTTTCATCAGAACATCTTTCTTGTTTTTCAGTCAGACGCCGGTGCAAGCGCTGCGGCCGCGCCGGAACGCTGCTCGATCAGGCGAGCTTTATGGACGAGTCTCTCCGCCTGGACAAGGTGCAGCCGCTCCACCATCCGCCCGCCAAGATTCACGACGTTGAGAGTGGCGGCATCCGGTTCGGCAAAGGCTGATATGATGGCTCTCGCCTCGGCAATGGCAGCCTCGTCGAGGCCGAAGTGCCGGTTGGCGGCTTCGATCTGGTTCGGATGGATCAGCATCTTGCCGGAAAAACCCATGAGCCGGCCCTGGCCACATTCGGCGTCGAATGCCTCGGTATCTTTGAAATCGTTGAAGACGCTGTCGATAGCCTCGAGCCCATAGGCGCTGACCGCCAGCACCACCTGCATCAGCCAGGGCACAAGATAGCTGCGCCCCGGTTGCGGCGGCACTCCCGTCTCCTTCCTGAGATCGTTGAGACCAACGACGAAACAATCAAGCCGGCTGCCGGCCGTGCGCCCTGCCTCGGCAATCGCGGCCGCATTCAGGATGCCGCGCGGCGTCTCGATCATCGCCCAGATGCGCAGGCTCTCCGGCGCATCGGCTTCCGCAAGCCGGTCGCTGACGCCGGTCACGTCCTGCGGCTCATCCACCTTCGGCAGCAATACCGCATCCGGCTCCAGCTCCACGACCAGCGCCAGGTCGTCAGCGCCGAAATTGGAGGAAAGCGCATTGATGCGGATGATCCGCTCTTTACCGGGAAGCGGTGTCTCAGCGAAAAAGGCCCGCAAATTCTCTCGCGCCTCCGCCTTCTTCTCCGGAGAAACGGAATCCTCCAGATCGAAGATGACGGCATCGCAATCCAGACTCGAAAGCTTATCCAGTGCGCGGCGGTTGATAGCGGGAACGCTCAAGACCGAACGGCGCAGGCGGGCGGGGCGGGAAGGGGAAAATTCGCTCATAGCGCCGTTTTGCCGCGCTTTTAATCGGCAGGCAAGTCAACAAAAAGCCACGCTCCTCTTGCAGATGACAGGGATGAGGACCACATTGCTGTGAGTAGAGAGGTCTCGACCATGCAAAATATCCGTTCCGTGTTCATTGCGCTTGCCGGTATCACCGTCTTTGCCGCCATGGCGCTGTTCACCGTGTCACTCACGCTTGCTGTCGGCGGTATTCTGACCGTGCTCATGGCCGCCCGCGCGATTTCGCTGCGCATGAAGCCGGCACCGGTGCGTGCCAAGGCGAAGACGAACAGCCAGCGCGAAATGCGCATCTGGAACGACGGTCGCGGCACGATCATCGACCTCTAAGGTCGAACAAAGGGCAGGGCAGCCTGTTGCCGTACGCTTTCGCCTCGGTCCGAACTTGTGACCGAGGAACAGACTGCGACCAAAGCGCTGCGCTTTAGAGCATTTCCAAGATTCTCCTTCATTTCGGGCCGGATTTGTTCTATTGGCAAGATAATTCGTGCTTAGACGAGAATGAAGGCAGGACCCCATGGACAAGTTCGTGAAGTTGACCGGCGTCGCAGCGCCGCTCCCGGTCGTCAATGTCGATACCGACATGATCATCCCGAAGGATTATCTGAAGACCATCAAGCGCACCGGCCTCGGCAAGGGCCTCTTCGCTGAAGCCCGCTACAACGAAGACGGTTCGCCGAACGAAGACTTCGTGCTGAACAAGCCGGCCTATCAGAACGCCAAGATCCTCGTCGCCGGCGACAATTTCGGCTGCGGCTCTTCGCGCGAGCATGCGCCCTGGGCGCTTCTCGACTTCGGCATTCGCTGCGTCATATCCACAAGCTTCGCCGACATCTTTTACAACAACTGCTTCAAGAACGGCATTCTGCCGATCAAGGTAAGCCAGGAAGATCTCGACAAGCTGATGGACGACGCCTCGCGCGGCTCCAACGCCATCCTGACCATCGATCTGGAAAACCTCGAGATCACCGGCCCGGACGGCGGCTCGCTGAAGTTCGAACTCGACGAATTCAAGCGCCATTGCCTGCTGAACGGCCTCGACGATATTGGCCTGACGCTGGAAAAGTCCTCCGCGATCAACGATTTCGAGAAGACGAACGCCACGTCGCGCCCCTGGGCCGCCTGATCGGTTCATCACGATCTCTCGCATTTCAAAGCCGGGCCTTAAAGCCCGGCTTTTTTCATGCCGAAAAGGACACCCTCTCCCCGTCAAAACGGAAAGAGGGAACTATGTGCGCTTGCCTCCCTCTATAACCGGGAGCCACAAATCTCGGAAACGGACTGAACATCTCTTTTCACCCGCTGTAATATGTTCGACAAGAAGCAGGTCCATATAGGCCTGCCGAGACCCTTCGGGCCTCTCTCCCACCCTATTCCTCTCTCCACACAATGGAGCCTCTCCATGACCTCCCTTCCTATTGTCGGCGCCGCCATGACGCTTGACGACGTCGAAACTCATCGCAACTGGCTGCTCGAAAAGCCGCGCGATCTGGAGCTGCAGAGTTTCGTAGAAGCCAACGTCCTGAACGGCGACTGGCAGCCGCTGGCCGAACGCGCCCGCAAGCTGCTCGACGGCCATCAGGGCCGCCTCGGCATCCATGGCCCGTTCTGGGGCTTCATCATCGCCTCGCAGGATCCGGATATCCGCGCCGTCGTTTCCAAGCGCCTGCTGCAGGCACTCGACGTCTGCGCCAATATCGGCGCCACGCAGATGGTCATCCATAGCCCCTATACGTCTTGGTCCTACAACAACCTCGACAACAACAAGGGCGAGCGCGAAAAGATCATCGAATATACGCATCAGACGCTGAAGGAAGCCGTCAAGCGTGCCGAAGACATCGGCCTGACCATGGTCATCGAAAATATCGAGGACAAGGATCCCCATATCCGCGTCGGCCTCGCCGACAGCTTCAATTCACCTGCCGTCGCGGTTTCGATCGATACCGGCCATGCCCATTATGCCCATGGCTACACCGGCGCTCCGCCTGTCGACTACTACGTCCACGCGGCCGGCAACCGCCTGCAGCATATTCACCTGCAGGATGCAGACGGCTATGCCGACCGTCACTGGAGCCTCGGCGAAGGCAACATCCACTGGCGCGCCGTCTTTGCCGCCCTTGCCAAGCTCGACAGCAATCCGCGCCTGATCATCGAGATCAAGGATAAGTCGAAGATCCCGGCCTCGGCTGCCTACCTCGCTTCGCTCGGACTGGCCGAGTAAAGCACAAGGTAAAACAAGCCACCCGCCCTCGTGGTTCGAGACGGCCCCTTGGGCCTCCTCACCATGAGGGCTAATCTCCTCATCAGCCTTTCGGCTCATTCCCCCCTCGCCAAAGGATAAGCGCGTCGAAGGATGAATTTACCGGGTTATCGGGGTATGCCGTGTTATGGCGCGGTACTCTCTCCGCCCTCATAGTGAGGTGCGAAGCCCGAAGGGCGTAGCCTCGAACCACGAGGGTCGGCCTGCTAAATCTCTGTCATTTTCGCACAGCCCCCCGCCGAGACAATGCCGGCAGTGCTTCATAGTCCAGTGCAATCAGCGCCTCTTTCTTCCGGCGTGACCAGCCCTTGATTTGCCGTTCACGCGCGATCGCATCAATGATGCGATCATAGACCTCATGGAACACCAACTCGACTGGTCGCCGCGTGGTCGTATAGCCATCATAAATGCCAGCATTATGTTCCCACACTCGGGCTTCGATCTCTTGCTTGGTGAGACCTGTGTAATAGGAACCGTCGCTGCAACGTAGAATATAGACAGTGACTTCCATGATGGGCTTTCGGTTTAAGATGGCCCGATTTCTACCATTGGATGTATAAGGCGATCAATTCCTTTCCCTTACCCGCCCTCGTGGTCGAAACGGCCTTACAGACCTTCTCAAGGTGAGGGCTACCTTCTTGCTCGGTCATGGTCACTCCGATCCTGCGACAGGCTCTGGATGAGGGTGGGTGAATTATGAGCTGGGCGAGAGGACGGGCCCTCATGGTGAGGAGGCCCAAAGGGCCGTCTCGAACCACGAGGGCGGATGGCTGCCTCAAAAGCCCGAAAACCGTACCGTTTCGGCCCCTTCCTCGCTTGAAAAGCCGCATTGGCGGGTCTAAAAACCCCGCAACTTTTCTCTCGCGGAGGCTTTCCCATGACAGTGCGCAATCTCTTCCTTCTGCCGGGCGATGGCATCGGCCCCGAGGCCATGGGCGAAGTCCGCAAGATCATCGCCTATATGAACGAGGCGAAGGACACCGGCTTCGTTACGGACGAAGGCCTTGTCGGCGGTTGCGCCTATGATGCGCATGGCGCGGCGATCTCCGATGCCGACATGGAAAAGGCGATGGCCGCTGACGCCGTGCTCTTCGGCGCCGTCGGCGGTCCGAAGTGGGATGCGGTTCCTTATGAAGTGCGCCCGGAAGCCGGCCTGCTGCGCCTGCGCAAGGATCTCAAGCTGTTCGCCAACCTGCGTCCGGCCATCTGCTACCCGGCACTGGCATCCGCTTCCTCGCTGAAGCCGGAACTGGTCGACGGCCTCGACATTCTCATCATCCGCGAACTCACCGGCGGCGTCTATTTCGGCGAGCCGAAGGAAATCATCGATCTCGGCAACGGCCAGAAGCGCGGCATCGACACCCAGGTCTACGACACCTATGAAATCGAGCGCATTGCCGGCGTCGCCTTCGAACTGGCACGCACCCGCAACAATCGCGTCTGCTCGATGGAAAAGCGCAACGTCATGAAGTCCGGCGTGCTCTGGAACCAGGTCGTCACCGCGACGCATAAGGAAAAATATGCCGACGTGCAGCTTGAGCACATGCTCGCCGACGCCGGCGGCATGCAGCTCGTACGCCAGCCGAAGCAGTTCGACGTCATCGTGACGGACAACTTGTTCGGCGACATGCTGTCCGACGTCGCCGCCATGCTCACCGGCTCGCTCGGCATGCTGCCGTCCGCCTCGCTCGGCGCACCCAATGCCAAGACTGGCAAGCGCAAGGCGCTCTATGAGCCCGTGCATGGCTCGGCGCCTGACATCGCCGGCAAGGGCATCGCCAACCCGATCGCCATGATCGCCTCCTTCGCCATGTGCCTGCGCTACTCCTTCGGAATGATTTCCGAAGCCGATGCGCTGGAAAAGGCGATCGCCAACGTTCTCGACAGCGGCATCCGTACGGGCGACATCATGTCGGCCGGTAGCCGCCAGGTCGGCACCGCTGAAATGGGCGACGCCATCCTCGCCGAATTCAAGGCTCTCTCGGCATAAATCGCCTGCTATATTTCACGTGAAACACGAAGCCCCGTTCTTCATCCGAAGAGCGGGGCTTTTTGCTGCGGCGGCCCAGGCCAGAGCACCGCGTATCATATGGGGCGCCATAGGGCGCCGCAGCGCTTTAAATTTGCTGCATAATTCCATTTCGGGCAAAGGCCTGGAAATCCTCTATCCCTTTGTTTTCATGCAATTCCTGTCTCTGCGCCACAATTCTTTAGAAGAATTGTAACAAGTCGCTGTTAAGTGTCATCCCTGATTGGACATAAAATCAGGCGGTGAGTATGCAGGGGATCTTGGCATCTCTCGATCGGCGTTGGCGGCGAAGCGATGCGGCGCTTGCGCCATGCCATTGGAAGACCTGCCTGTTTCTGACAGCCAATATCGTGCTGCTCTCTGCGCTCCTGTTCGACTGGCCGGTGGGCGCCGCCCTAGGGAGCCTCTCACCCGCTATTCGCTTTTTCGGTGGGCTGCTGACCGATTTCGGCGATTCCGGCTGGATCATCATCGTTAGCGCCTTCCTGTTTTTCGAAGGTTGGGCCGCCAGCCGGTTGTTGCGCGCGCAGCGCTGTCGCTGTCAGGCGCAACGCATCTGCCAGATCGGCGGCTACCTGCTGACGACCATCGTTCTCTCGGGCCTTCTCGCCAATATGCTGAAGCGCGCCATCGGCCGCGCCCGACCGACGCATTTCGCCGATTGGGGACCTTTCGGCTTCTCGCCCTTCAATGGCCGCGCCAGCTTCGAGAGCTTCCCGTCTGGTCATGCCACGACCATCGGCGCCCTGTTCGTGGCGCTTGCCTTCCTCTTCCCGCGCTATCGCTACATCTTCGCCGCCTGTGCCCTGTGGCTGGCAATCACCCGCGTCATGGTCGGTGCGCATTATCCGAGCGACGTCATGGCCGGCCTTGCGCTCGGCGGGTGGTTTTCCTTCATGACGGCCATCGTCTATTCCCGTTATGGCATTCTCTTCCGCATCAACGCCGCTGGCTTGCCGACCCCGAGATGGCCGCTGCTGAAACGCGGAAAATTCCCCGGCCTACGCCTGCCAAGCCGCCTGAGACCCCTCAGCCAAATCACGGAATGACGCCACGCGCCCACCGGCAAGGGAACTCGCTTGATCTACCAAGTCGCAACCTTGCTGCGCCATTCCATCGCAAAGGTTGCCAAGGTCATCACGCGTTCATATATCTGACGAGGTGTCGACCGCCAGAAATGGTCAACCCGATTTCGTTTTCAGTCTGATGAACCCATGGATATCGGCCCTATACATTTGAGCGAAAGGCAGCTGGGATTGATTTCCCGAGCGCTTGCCGAGCCGCGCCGCGTGCAGATGCTGAAGGAGATCGGCAGCCGCACCCAGCCCACGCCCTGCAGCCTTCTGAACGAGTGTCACACCGTCAGCGCCGCAACCATGTCGCACCACATCAAGGAACTCGAAAACGCAGGATTGATCGAGATCCAGCGCGAAGGCAAGTTCGCAAGCCTCGTCCTGCGCCGCGATACGCTGAACGCCTACATGGCCGAACTCTCCAAGCTGTCTCTTATACACATCTGACGCTGCCGACGACGTGTCGTGGGGGGGGAGGTGGGGGGTGGGGGGGGGGGTAGAGAGGGGGG
>NZ_JAELUG010000792.1 GCF_016429255.1 Rhizobium sp. ASV8 | reverse complement strand
CCCCCCCCCCCCCCCCCCCCCCCCCCCCCCCCCCCCCCCCCCCCCCCCCCCCCCCCCCCCCCCCCCCCACCCTTTTTCAAGCAGAAGCCGTCATACTAGATTTAATAGACCGTCTCGTGGGCTCGGAGATGTGTATAAGAGACAGGAGCCAATTCGACCGTCTTGTCGTCAACGAAGCAGCGATTCAGTTGCTGCTAGACCACAAAGGCTCCGTTGCTCAGCCGGATGAAACAGGCGAGACACCTTTACACCTGTCTCTTATACACATCTGACGCTGCCGACGACGTGTCGTGGGGGTTGTTCTCGGGGGGGGGGGGGGGGGGGGAGGGGGGGGGGGGGGGGGGGGGGGGGGGGGGGGGGGGGGGGGGGGGGGGGGGGGGGGGGGGGGGGGGGGGG
>NZ_JAELUG010000791.1 GCF_016429255.1 Rhizobium sp. ASV8 | reverse complement strand
CCCCCCCCCCCCCCCCCCCCCCCCCCCCCCCCCCCCCCCCCCCCCCCCCCCCCCCCCCCCCCCCCCCCCCCCTTTTCCCCGCAGCAGACGGCATACGAGATTTAATAGACCGTCTCGTGGGCTCGGAGATGTGTATAAGAGACAGGGCCAGCTCCCGTTCCGTGGCGAATCGTGAAGTCATTCATAGGGAAATTGTAACCACGGGCCTTGAGTCGTTGACTGGCGCGTTGTCAGGCGCGGTGTCCACGTGGCTGTCTCTTATACACATCTGACGCTGCCGACGACGTGTCGTGGGGGTGGGTGGGGGGGGGGGGGGGGGGGGGAAAAGGGGGGGGGGGGGGGGGGGGGGGGGGGGGGGGGGGGGGGGGGGGGGGGGGGGGGGGGGGGGGGGGGGGG
>NZ_JAELUG010000790.1 GCF_016429255.1 Rhizobium sp. ASV8 | reverse complement strand
CCCCCCCCCCCCCCCCCCCCCCCCCCCCCCCCCCCCCCCCCCCCCCCCCCCCCCCCCCCCCCCCCCCCCCCCCTTACCACGCAGACGCCGGCATCCGAGATTTAATAGACCGTCTCGTGGGCTCGGAGATGTGTATAAGAGACAGTCCTTGCCCTTTGGTCTCATTGCCAATAAAGTCAGACAGGGCCTTGAAAGCCCCGGGCTCAACGAACCCAAGAACCTCCCACTCCGAGCCCATGACGTCCTGGCTCCTGTCTCTTATACACATCTGACGCTGCCGACGACGTGTCGTGGGTGTAGATCTCGGGGGTGGCCGGGTGAGTGAAAGAGGGGGGGGGGGGGGGGGGGGGGGGGGGGGGGGGGGGGGGGGGGGGGGGGGGGGGGGGGGGGGGGGGG
>NZ_JAELUG010000789.1 GCF_016429255.1 Rhizobium sp. ASV8 | reverse complement strand
CCCCCCCCCCCCCCCCCCCCCCCCCCCCCCCCCCCCCCCCCCCCCCCCCCCCCCCCCCGTTTTTCCCGCATAAGACGGCATACGAGATTTAATAGACCGTCTCGTGGGCTCGGAGATGTGTATAAGAGACAGAGTATTTAGTGCTTGAATTAACGAGTTTCAAGTGCCCTGAAATATAATTGATGTTTGTGAAAGACAATTAGTCAATTGGCAACCAACTATGCGTGGGATAAATAGCATTGACGATTTAGGTATGGTAACTAGTTACTTTCTGTCTCTTATACACATCTGACGCTGCCGACGACGTGTCGTGGGTGTGGAGGGCGGGGGGGGGGGGGGGGGGGGGGGGGGGGGGGGGGGGGGGGGGGGGGGGGGGGGGGGGGGGGGGGGGGGGGG
>NZ_JAELUG010000788.1 GCF_016429255.1 Rhizobium sp. ASV8 | reverse complement strand
CCCCCCCCCCCCCCCCCCCCCCCCCCCCCCCCCCCCCCCCCCCCCCCCCCCCCCCCCCCCCCCCCCCCCCTACCCCCCCCCCCCCCCCCCCCACACCACCCCCCACGACACGTCGTCGGCAGCGTCAGATGTGTATAAGAGACAGCTCCTCGACAGTGGTAATACCGTCGTTGTAGTTGGGCATCCAAAACGCAGGGTCTTCCTCTACAAGAGATACACCAGAGCCAGTCATGGCAGCCCCATCCGCACTCCTGTCTCTTATACACATCTCCGAGCCCACGAGACGGTCTATTAAATCTCGTATGCCGGATTAGGGGTGTAAAAAGGGGGGGGGGGGGGGGGGGGGGGGGGGGGGGGGGGGGGGGGGGGGGGGGGGGGGGGGGGGGGGGGGGGGGG
>NZ_JAELUG010000787.1 GCF_016429255.1 Rhizobium sp. ASV8 | reverse complement strand
CGTCAGATGTGTATAAGAGACAGCAGTCGCTTGTAGTTAGGACCACTTTCTGCTTTTTTTGAGGACAATTATTTCTTTTACTTTTAAAGCTCAAATGTGTTTAGAAATTTAATAGTTATAACATCAAAAGCGCTACATGCAAATTGTAATCGAGACTCCCAAAGGACGACTTCTGTAGCCGCTCTAGTTTCAGCCAGCGTCCTCAATAAAAACAAAAATAAAAAAACAAGTAAAACCCCAAAACACAGTATTTTCCTATTCCTTACAGGTGAGACTGGGGTATCTTCTTTTCTCCACTGCAGCAGCCGCCGGCGGCAGCTGATGCGTTGGCAAAGGCCTGTCTCGTATACACATCTCCGAGCACACCACACGGCCTATTAAAAAATGTATTACGTC
>NZ_JAELUG010000786.1 GCF_016429255.1 Rhizobium sp. ASV8 | reverse complement strand
GCAGGTCTTCAATTCGATCCTTGGAATGATCCTGGATCCGGGCGAGGACATCTGTCAGATACACCTGCGGATTTTGGCCGTGCAATTTGACCGTTTCGATGATGGTCAGAATGTTAGCGATGCGCTCACCGCCCTTGTCCGAGCCGGCAAACAGCCAGTTTTTCCTTCCGATTCCAAGCGGACGCATGGCTCGTTCAGCGACGTTGTTGTCGATTTCGACCCGACCATCATCGATGTAGACGCTCAAAGCCACCCATCGAGACAGCGCATATCGCATCGCCTCGGCCAGCCTCTGCTTCTGTGGCAAAGTTGAGAGTGTCGCCTCGATCCAGGCTTTGAGCTCGTCCAGAATGGGCCGGGCATGGTGTTGGCGCAGGGTACGCCGCTCGTCAGCCG
>NZ_JAELUG010000785.1 GCF_016429255.1 Rhizobium sp. ASV8 | reverse complement strand
GCTTCTCGTTGAAGTTGACCTAGGGGTAAAGTCACAGATCTCCGAGGCATTGAAGGTCCTCCTGGATCAGGGCATTCAGCCCCAGGCTGCGGAAGCCATGGCCAAGGCGAACGGGGAATTTATGGGCAGGCCTCGCCCGCAGCAATCATCAGACCCGCAGCAAGAACTGTTTTTGACACGATTCTATGAGCGATCAGCGACGAAGCTGTTCAAGCCGCTGCTGGACCTCGAGAACCGAGATGATATGAGCGTCCCCGCCCAACAAGCATCCATGTTCAGCTATTTGATTGAGATACTGAGCTTTTTCATCCGCCAACATCATCGTTTCAGCCGATATTTCGTCATGAACCACAACATGGCAGAGCGAGTTGTTCACCTCGTCAAATGCCCCGAGAAA
>NZ_JAELUG010000784.1 GCF_016429255.1 Rhizobium sp. ASV8 | reverse complement strand
GGTTGGATAGAAGGCCACCGGGGCTTCTGTAAGAGTGGAACAAGCTTGACCAGGCCAGGAATGTCGGTTTGGAGTTGTCCGTTTCAAACCCGCTTCTACCAAGAGCTGATCGGTTGAGCAGGATCCGTAACCAGTGATCGTTGATCAGCAGCAAGTGGCCTTGATGTTTACGAATATGCTGATCAATTTTGGGCCGTAAGCATTTGGCACTTTTGAAGAAGCAATTCATCTACAGAACAGAAGAAGAGCCAATTGGCTTCCATCCTTGTTGAGTCTCGATCGGCATACAACTTATCCGCGCCCTTTCGACTGAGAGCGACTTACAACAACCTGTACAAGTACGGACGTACGTCTCGCAGCAGTGCGAAGGATGTGTGCCACATGGGTGTGCCTGCGC
>NZ_JAELUG010000783.1 GCF_016429255.1 Rhizobium sp. ASV8 | reverse complement strand
CCCCCCCCCCCCCCCCCCCCCCCCCCCCCCCCCCCCCCCCCCCCCCCCCCCCCCCCCCCCCCCCCCCCCCCCCCTTCACCCCCACCCCCCGCAACACCCGATTTAATAGACCGTCTCGTGGGCTCGGAGATGTGTATAAGAGACAGGGTAAAATACGGCTCATGGGGATAGCAGTGATGTTGTTAACAAATAAGGCGGACGGGTGAATCTTTCGGGCGACCCGTAGATTTGGTTTGTGGCCGGATTAGACCCTGTCTCTTATACACATCTGACGCTGCCGACGACGTGTCGTGGGTGTAGATGGCGGGGGTGGCGGGGTCATTGGGAGGGGGGGGGGGGGGGGGGGGGGGGGGGGGGGGGGGGGGGGGGGGGGGGGGGGGGGGGGGGGGGGGGGGGG
>NZ_JAELUG010000082.1 GCF_016429255.1 Rhizobium sp. ASV8 | reverse complement strand
GCGGGGACGATTCGCTCGGCCGATGGCGAAGACATATCCCCTCGGAAGAGCCCATTCCGCCGCTAACGCGGCGGCGCCAAGTTCGCTGGCGTCTCTTTGCTCTTGATGGGAATCAAACCGGCGACCCCAAGGGTTGCCACAGCATGGTGAGGGCAGCTTCCACTTCTAAGCTCAACACGACATCTTCCCCTGTCGGCTAGCTAAGGTCGACGGTCGGAAAAGATTTTACCAATTCGTCGATGGCTTTCATCTGGCTCAAAAAGGCGGAAACCTTATCCAGTGCCAACGCACTCGGCCCATCACATAAGGCACGATCGGGGTCAGGATGCGCTTCCAGGAATATGCCTGCCAATCCCAGGGCCAGGCCGGAACGAGCCAGTTCAAAGACCTGCTTTCGGCGACCGCCCGAACTCTTTGCGCTGGGATCGCGCATCTGCAGCGAATGGGTCACATCAAAGATGATCGGCGCATTGCGGCTCACCTCCTTCATGACGCTAAATCCGAGCATATCGACCACGAGGTTGTCGTAACCGAAGCAACTGCCGCGCTCGCAGATGATTGCCCTGTCGTTTCCGAAATCCGCGAGTTTATCGATGACGTTTCCGATCTGTCGCGGGCTCATGAACTGCGGCTTCTTCACGTTGACGACTTTCCCAGTCTTGGCGAGGGCCTCGATCAGGTCGGTTTGCCGGGCGAGAAATGCAGGGAGCTGTAAGATATCGCATACTTGCGCGGCCACGGCTGCCTGATCGGGAAGATGAATATCCGTCAGGATCGGAACATCGAAGGTGTCTCGGACCTCCTGAAGGATTTTCATGCCCTCGTCGATGCCTGGGCCACGAAACGATTGGTTCGATGAGCGATTGGCCTTGTCGAAAGAGGCTTTGAAGACGTACGGGATCCGATGGCGATCCGTTTCTCTTTTCATTTCTTCCGCGACTTGCATGGCCAGATCGCGGCTTTCCAGGACGTTGACACCACCGATGAAGACCATTGGTGTCGAGTTCGAGATTTCCATGCTTCCGAGTGAGATTGTGCTCACAATGTTTCCCCTTTTACGGCCGATATGCCATCATGTCTGGCCCAAACCTATCAATTGGGTGTGACAGGACGATCAGCAGCCTAAATCGCTATCTTTGACCTGGAGCTACGCATAGTTTATTCACGGTTGCAATCCGAGCCGGTCACCACTGGGTCATATCGATTTGGGGCGATATTGCGACTGCGCCCCTCATTGCGCCAATCGGCGAATTGCCTGCGGCGGTTGGCCGAAGGCGCGCACGAAAGCGCGGCGCATGCGTTCACGATCCGAAAAGCCGGTTTCCCGGGCGACGACATCGATCGGATGACGGCCCTGTTCCATCATCAGACGAGCAGCTTCCAGGCGCAGGTTTTCGACAGCTTTGGCCGGCGACTGGCCCGTCTCTGCTCGGAATGCTCGGCTGAACTGGCGTGGACTAAGATGCGCCACATCCGCAAGTTCTTCCACCGACAAGGTCGATTTGAGATTGCTGCGCGCATGGGCAAGCGCGCTTTGAATGCGGTCGGATTTCGGCTCCAGTTCCAGCAGCGTGGAAAACTGCGACTGCCCGCCGGCGCGTCGATGATAGACGACGAGCTTGCGTGCCACGGCTCGGGCGATCTCCAAGCCATGATCCTTCTCGACCATTGCCAGTGCAAGGTCGACGCCGGCCGTCATGCCTGCTGACGTCCAGACGGAACCATCGATGATGTAGATCCGGTCCTCCTCGGTTTTGATCGAGGGATAGCGGCCTCGCAGCTCTCGGGCGAGATACCAGTGTGTCGTCGCGCGGCGACCGTCGAGGACACCCGCTTCCGCAAGAAAGAAGGCGCCTGTGCAGATCGAGGCGAGACGGCGGGTTGCCGGAAGAGCGGCGCGGATGAAGTCCGCCTCGCCTTTGGTCGGCAGCTTGATGTCAGGAGCCCCGGCAACGATCAACGTGTCGAAATCGGGCGTCCCAAACATTTCCGTATCGATGACCATCCCCAGCGAATTGGCAACCGGGCCACCGGTCTCCGAGACGAAATGAATGTCGTAGACCTTCTCGTCGAGTTCGAGATTGGCAAACTCGAAGGCTGAGGCGGCCGCGAGGCTCATGATCTGGAAACCGGGAAAGAGCAGGAAGGCAACCTGTTGCATCATGGCGGATCCTTGAAAGGACGATGTCCTGAAAGGTGGTATATTCGACATTCAGGTCGTCGGCAAGCGGGTGTAAAACCCTCTCCAGGCACAAGGCATCGAGCTGGTGTGCAAACGGAGAAGCAAAATGGCACAGGAACACAGGGGTACAGCGCTGATAACAGGGGCATCGTCGGGCATAGGGGCGATCTACGCGCAGCGGCTGGCAAGACAGGGCTATGACCTTGTTCTCGTCGCTCGCAACGGCGAACGGTTGACGGCGCTGGCAAGCCAGCTCACCCATGAAACGGGCCGTAGCGTCGAAACCCTGTCCGCCGATCTCGGCAGCAAGATTGATCTTGCCAGGGTCGAGAAGGTGCTGAAGGAAGACCAGAGCATCACCATGCTGGTGAACAATGCAGGCTTTGGCGGGACTGCGCCGCTGCTGGCATCGGACGTCGACAAGATGCAGGAGATGATCGATCTCAACGTGACGGCCGTGATGCGGCTTGCATATGCCGCCGTACCTGGATTCGTTGCCCGCGGCTTTGGAACCATCGTCAACATCGCCTCGATCGTGGCGATTGCGCCGGAATTGCTGAACGGTGTCTACGGAGGCACGAAGGCTTTCGTTCTCGCCTTCAGCCAGTCGCTGAAGCACGAACTTGCCGACACGAACATCCGCGTTCAGGTGGTGCTGCCGGGGGCAACGGCGACGGAATTCTGGGGGATTGCGGGTACGCCCGTCGAGCATCTGCCGGGAGAAATCGTCATGTCGGCGGAAAGCATGGTCGACGCTTCGCTTGCCGGTCTTGCCGAAGGAGAATTCGCCACCATCCCGGCGCTTGAGGATGGCGGATTACTTGAGGCTTATGAAGAAGCCCGCCAGGCGCTGATGCCGAATCTATCGCGCTCAGTGCCGGCTCGGCGCTACAAAGTCGCTTGAGGCCGACCGACGAAGCGAAATAGTGCCGTGAAAGCTGGATAGCTCGGGCTTGGTCACACGACCGGCTCGAGCGCATTCGCGTCTACTGGAGCAGCTTTACCACCTGTGCCTTTGCAGGCGCAGGGCTGTCATGGCGGGCAGAAGTAATACCGGTGATAACCGCAATGGCTGCAACGACCACGTAAATCATGGTCCCTTTCGGCTTCCGGTCCGCTATGCAATGCCTTGTCGACTCTAGCGAGCGCGAATGTTCAGACATTTTGATCCTTTGGCGTTCAAAGCGGTGTGTGTAGCCGATCAGCCGCCCCTAAAGAATGTCCAGAATCGCGCATCTCCCTTGCAAAAGCCGAATACCGGCGATTTTGAGGCCAACCTTCCCTCGCCTGTTACCTCCCGCCAATCGCTGGCAGCAAGAGGTTGGGCAAGCGCATGCGCCGGCGCGAGCCGGATTACACTGCAACTCGGATCGGCGGAGCGGATGTCAGGATGATAAGATCGAGTGTTTACACGGGCATTGTCGTCCCGTACGGAACGCTGCAAGTATCTGGTTTGGGATTAAACAATCATGTTGATCAAGCAAAGCGACTATCATCGGATCTACAAGGTCATCAATAGCCTGCTGATCAACGAGAACGCCGGGCCGGCTGTCGCTTCCATGTGTTTCAGCACTTTCGGCGCTTTCATCCTTGAGCATCACTATAAGCTGAAAGCCAAGCCCAAAGGTGGCCTTGCCGCCTACAATCTTGATGGAAAGCGCATTCTCTTCGCCGATCATCGGGAAGACGGCTATGTTTCCGGTGCGGGAGAGAATTTCCATTGCTGGATCGAAGCGGATGGCTGGGCGCTCGATTTCATGGCACCGGCATTCTGCGACAATGCCAGTGATTTGCAACTGCCTTCCAGGATGTTCCAGCGCCCATTGTCGTCGATGGCTCCGTCGATCAACGATCTGACGAAATCCGGCGATTTCTTCTATCAATCCGAACCTGACGCCATGAGCCGCCGGTTCGCCGATTGGCGAAAGAATCCGATGATCGGGGACCTTGCGACCGTTGCCACCAACTGGTTCCGCAAATCTCCCAAGCAAATGCAGTCGTCGATCGCCGCCCGCGATCAGTATGGAAACAGCAAAACGATACCCCTCACCGGCAACGCTCTCCTCGGGGCATGGTGAGGCCTTAGACTTCGCCGTCGTCGCGCGGCGACCCCGCCTGCCCAGGGAATCGCCGCCGCCCCTCCCCGCATTGAGGGGCTTGAGCAACTGAACAGAAAACTTACGAAAGATTCAAGGCTGTTCGCCGAACAGCCCTGCAAGCGGTTTTTCGCTTCCCACGTCAGATTTCTTCTCGCAAAGCTGCGAGAAATTCGGAGAAGCCTACAGCGATACGACGCAGATATTGATAGGAATTTGTCTCTGGATCTGGCTCTTCCGACCACGCCCAATAGTAGACATAACCACGGTCCTCACCATCCAAGGAAATGACGATGCGGTCGTTATTGGCCACCAACGCGATCGACAACAGGTTGCGAGGCAGCATCTGGCCCAGCGACAGTTGCGCATATTCGGACGCATAGCTTTCGCCATCATCGGATTCCACGGGCCAGAACTGAGTTATCCATCCAGCGACTTTACGGTCTTCCGTCTCAAACCATCCACGTTTCCCGTCCAGGATCTGATTGTTGAGCAATGCCTCTCGCAACTGGGCGGGTAATTCCAGTGCGTGCTGGCGTTCGAATTGCCGGATTGCTTCTTCCATGTCCGTCTCGATTTCTCACGACTCAATCGTCACAACAAATCCCGGTTTGATGTGACGCTGCAAAGCCGATGCCGATCGCAAAAATCCCGGAATAGCCGTCGAATCTCACAAATACTGGTGCAGAAATCTACGGCCTGCAAACCCCCGCCCCCTGTTTCTGTGAGGTCAACGTGGCATATGTCGGTTTTCTGTTCCGTTGCTCAAATACCAATGACCGTGCCGGGAGCGTGGAAATAATTGTATTTATGACGCTACGGGCAACTCGAAGCTGCGCTTCAGGATTTCCATCGGCACATCGGTCTTGACGTTCAGCACGCTGGGGATACGGGTCAGGTGATCCGCCTGGAAGCGCCAGTAACTGTGAAGATCTGTTGTGACGATGCGCAGGATGGCGTCGCACTCCCCGGTCGTCAGGTAGCATTCCATGACTTCGGGGAAGCGTCTGACGGCTTCGGCAAATTGCAGCGTCACCTGGGCATCCTGCGTCTTGAACCAGACGCGGGCAAAGACCGTGAGGCCGGCCCCCACCTTGGCGGGATCAAGGACTGCGACATAACGATCAATGATGCCCGCCTCCTCCAGCAATCGCACGCGCCGCAGACAAGGCGATGGCGAGAGCCCGACTTCTCTTGCCAAATCGACATTGGAAATGCGCCCGTCGCGCTGAAGCACCTTGAGAATGCGCCGGTCAATCTCGTCCAAGGTCATTGACATAATATATCCTCATCTCCTCAAGGGTTGGCATAAACTGCCAATTAATGCCGCTGAAGTGAATTCTTTGCAAGCTCATTGCGCTCGGATTGGCCTATCGTTTCGTCGGTTCAATCTGGAGACGAAGGTGATGACGAAGAGGATTGGGAAAGTCGTGCTGTCCTACTCGGGCGGCCTGGACACGTCCATCATTCTCAAATGGCTGCAGGAGACATATCGATGCGAGGTCGTAACCTTCACGGCCGACCTTGGCCAGGACGAGGAGCTGGAACCGGCGCGCGAAAAGGCCGAAACGCTCGGCGTCAAGGACATCCGCATTGTCGATGTCCGCGAGGAATTCGTGCGGGATTTCGTCTTTCCGATGTTCCGGGCCAATGCGCTCTATGAGGGACACTATCTGCTCGGCTCATCCATTGCCCGCCCGCTGATCGCCAAGCATCTCGTGAGCATAGCAAGAGAGGTTGGCGCGGATGCCATTGCCCATGGCGCCACCGGCAAGGGAAACGACCAGGTCCGTTTCGAACTCGCGGCCAATGCGCTCGATCCATCGATCGAGATCATCGCACCCTGGCGGCAGTGGAATATTCAATCGCGCACCCAGTTGATCGACTACGCCGAAAAACATCAGATCGCGATCCCAACGGACAAACGCGGAGAGGCTCCCTTCTCGACCGACGCCAATCTTCTGCATACCTCGACGGAAGGAAAGGTGCTGGAGGACCCGTCTGAAATTGCTCCTCCCCATGTCTACCAGCGGACAGTCGACCCCCTGCATGCGCCGAACGAGCCGGAAACCATCACCATCGGTTTCGAGAGAGGTGACGCGGTCTCCTTGAACGGCATTGCTCTGACACCTGCAGCGCTTCTGGGTGAACTCAACAGATCGGGCGGCAGGCATGGGATTGGAAGGGTTGATCTGGTGGAGAACAGATTTGTCGGGATGAAATCGCGCGGGATCTACGAGACGCCGGGCGGTACGATCCTCCTTGCCGCCCATCGCGGCATTGAATCGATCACGCTCGATCGCGCCGCAGCGCATTTGAAGGACGAGATCATGCCGCGCTACGCAGCACTGATCTATAACGGCTTTTGGTTTTCTCCGGAGCGGGAGATGCTGCAGGCGCTGATCGACCAGAGCCAAACCTATGTCGGCGGCGAGGTGACGCTCCGGCTCTACAAGGGGTCCGTAAGCGTCGTCGCCCGAACGTCGCCCTACTCGCTCTACTCGATGGACCTCGTGACCTTCGAGGAAGGTTCCGGCGCCTATGACCATCATGATGCCGAGGGCTTCATCCGGCTGAACGGCCTGCGTCTCAAGAGCTGGGCAGGTCGCAACGCTCAGACGGTCTCCCATCGATAAGGGGGCGCGAAGGCGATTTCCCTATAATCGGACGAAGCAAACGACACATAGACTGCGATACCGCCCGGACTAAGGGGCGGTATCCGGGACGGCGCGATAGGCCGCAATTTCGTCGGATCGGATCTTTTCCTTCACGATGTAGGTTGATCCGGCCTGGATATTGATCGCCCACATCTTATCCGCTTTGGCGGCGTTGGCGTTGAAACCCGAATTGGGGACCGATTGGAAGCTATTATAGCGATAGAGCTTGTACGAGAGCCCCGGCTTCAGCCCCGAAACGGTGACCGTTAACGTCAGATCCTCGGCTTGCGGTCGCGTATTCGATCCCTCGCGCATCGCCGGCTTCTCGAACTTTCGATCGGTGGAGAGACGAACCGGCAGCGTCTTGCCGTCGTGGTCGATGATCCCGGTGATCGCCACGCCGTAATTGCTGCCTTCACGCGGCAGGGAATAGATCGGGTGGGATTTCGAATTCGCCTCCTTGCGGTTCGCCTGGAAGGCACCGGAAGCATAGCGATAGACATAGGTCGGTTGGCCCGTCGGAGACCAAAGGCCGTTGTCGCTGAGGGTGATGACATCATCGGCGTCATAGACCGAATGCTTGGTGAAGGGATGCTTCGATGAGACGCCGGTAACCTGCACGATATGGTCGTATTCGGCATCTCCCGCATTTTCGTCGTTGGATCCATCGAAGGAGTGACGGTTTTCAAAGACGCTGATGATGACCGGATAGCCCAGCGCGACATTTTTCTTGACCCAGGCCAGGAAATTATTCGGGTTCGCCGTCGAGGTGCTTTTCCATTGGATGGCATTCAAATGCATTTGCGATGCGGCATAGGCGTCGTTTACGCCAAGCAGCAGCTGGCTGCCTTCCTTGGACTGGTCGGTCTTCTTGCTTGCGATGGCGCGTGCATCATATTGGGAGACATATTGGCCATAGTAGAGGCCGGCGCTTATCAGGGAGACCTCGCCGCAATAGCCGAAATTCGCTGTCCATTGCAGCCGCGGCGGAATATCGTTGGTCTTGTGATGCGTCTCGGCCGAGCTCTCCGGGGCCTTATCGCCACCGCTTGCGGCGCGGACGCTTGAAAGCGGTGCGCAAACCACCACGGCGCAGCTGAGGAGCAAGGCACCAAGGCGAGCCGTGACATCGGTAGGGCACCGACGAGACGACGTGGATGGTGCGGCCCGCGCATGCCTGGATGGGCTGCGCCTGTGTCTGCTGGAATCAAACATATTTTGTCCTCTCGAAGTAATGTCCTGCTCAGGATCGTTCGGGATTGCGGCGATCATTCAGCTGCATGACGAAGTATTGTGCGCTTCCCCAGCGACAGGTGTGCCGTCCCTCCCCTGTCCCATGGGGACTTCCAGAACTTTCGGGTCAATGCTTCGGCGTCGAATCCTGATGTTGAGGTTCGAGGTCGCGCGTCAGCCGATCAAGGAGGCGCACCCCCCAGCCCGTACCCCAACTCGGGCTTATGGCGCTCTTTGGCAGATCGTAGGCCGGCCCGGCAATGTCGAGATGAACCCAGGGCACGCCATTGACGAAGCGCTGGATGAAGTTCGCCGCCGTGCAGGCACCGCCGGAGGGAGAGTCGATATTGCGGACATCGGCAATCTTGGAATCCATTTCCTCGTCGAAGTTTGGTCCCATCGGCATACGCCAGACGAGTTCCCCGGTTGTCGAAGAGGCCTGCTCCAGGCGCGTGGCAAGCTCGTCATTGTTGGAAAACAAGCCGGCGCGCTCGCGACCGATGCCCGTTACGATGTCGTGGGTGAGCGTCGCCAGATCGATCATGAAACGAGGGCGGAACGTTGCCTGCACGTGCCACAGCAGATCGGCAAGAACCAGGCGACCCTCATAGTCGGTGTCGATGATTTCGATGGTCTGGCCAGACAGGGAGCGGACAATATCTCCAGGGCGCTGGGCCTTGCCTCCCGGCATGTTTTCCACGAGGCCGATGGCGCCGACGGCATTGACGGGCGCCTTGCGGCGGGCAAGCCCCAGCATCAGGCCCGTGACGCAGGCGGCACCAGCCATGTCGCCCTTCATCTCGGCCATATCGGTCGCGGACTTGATCGAAATGCCGCCGCTGTCGAAGCAGACACCCTTGCCGATAAAGCCAAGCGGCGGCGCATCGAGGTCGGCAGCGCCCTGCCAGCGAAGGATGGCGACATAGCTCTCTTCGCTGGAGCCCTGCCCGACGCCGAGAAGGGCGCGGAAACCCATGCGTTCGAGTTCGGCCTCTCCGAGGATCTGCACCTCGACCCCGGCTTTTTCGAGTATTTGCAGGCGCCGCGTAAATTCGCAAGGCGTTAGAATGTTGGCCGGTTCGTTGATGAGCGAACGGGCGAGCTCCACGCCTTCGGCAATCGCGGCTTCGCGCGCATGGGCTACTTGCGCCTCTTCCGGTGAGGAGGTCATTATCAAGACATGCCGCTCGGCGGGGAGCTGCGGCTCGGGCTTGCGGGTCCGGTAGGTGTTGAAGCGATAGCTTGCAAGGCGAAAGCCGAGCGCCAGTTCTGCGGTGGCTTGCGGGGAAAGCTCGGCATCTCCCGGGAGATCTCCGGCGATGACGATCTTTGCCGCATAGCCTGCAGCCGCCGCCGCCCGGCCACCGAGATCGATGGGAGCGGCGCGACCGGTTCCCATGCCCACGAAGACAATGCGGCGATGGCCCGCAAACAGGGTCATGGTGTCGTCGGGCTTGCCGCGAAAGCCGGCGTCGGACGCGGCCCGTGGAAACAGCTGCCAATCCAGAGTGGCAAGCAGTTCCGCAGTGCGGGCACCAACCTTCAGATCTTCGCCGGCGAAGGCGACAACGGTCGCATCGTCGGGCTGCTTTGCGAGATCGGATGACGAGAGGGGCGAGAAGGAGAAACTGAGCGATTCGGACATGATGCCTAACAATGGTTGGGTTTATAACTGGCGAGCCGAGGCCTCACCTATGAGCGAAACGGAAAGTGGCAGGCGACCTGCCGACCATCGACCAGCGTTGTCAGTGTCGGGCGTTCGGTCCTGCAACGCGCCTGCACCGCTGGACAACGCGGGTGAAATCGACAGCCGGATGGTGGGTTGGCGGGGCTTGGTATCTCGCCTTTGAGCAGGATGCGCTCGCGTTTCCTTGCGCCTCCGATGCGGGGGACGGGGATGGCTGACAACAAGGCCTGGGTGTAGGGATGGGCCGGCCTGTGAAACAGAAGATCGGTTGGGCCGATCTCCACGATCGAACCGAGATACATCACCGCCGTGCGATCCGAGACCTGGCGCACGACGCTCAGATCGTGAGCGATGAAGAGGATGGTCAGCTGCAGCCGCTTTCGCAGATCGGCAAAAAGATTGACGATCTGTGCCTGCACCGAGACGTCGAGGGCGGAGACGGGTTCGTCGGCGATAATCAGCTTCGGCTCCAGCGCCAGCGCTCTTGCTATGCCGATGCGCTGGCGCTGGCCGCCTGAAAACTCGTGCGGATAGCGATCGAGAAACGAGGCGGGCAGGCTGACAATGTCCATCAGTTCCCGCAGGCGCTCGGCAATCCCGGCTCGATCGGCAATCTTGTGTACCCGCAAGGGCTCGGCCAGCAGATCGCCGACACGCCGGCGCGGATTGAGCGAGGCGGCAGGATCCTGGAAAATCATCTGCATATGTTGCCGGTAAGGACGCAACTGCCGCATCGACAGCGGCGCGATATCCGTTCCCTCAAGCAGGACCCGGCCAGAACTCACCTCGTAAAGACGAACAAGGCAGCGCCCTAGGGTCGACTTGCCGCAACCGGATTCTCCGACCAGGCCCAGGGTTTCTCCGGGAAAGACGTCGAAGGAAACCGCGTCGACCGCATGAATAGGCTGTCCGCTACCGGGAATGAAGGTCCTGCCGACGACGAAGGTCTTGGAAAGACGGTCGACGCTGAGAAGCGGTGCAGCTCCCTGGAACGATGAAGGGGCATAGGTGGCCGTCATGCTGGCAGGTCCATATTGCTGGAAATCCGGGATCTTGCCGCCGGCCGACCGGCTGCGTCGACGAAGCACAGTGCTTCGCGGCCGCTTCCGATCTGCCGTGGCGGCAACTCGGCGCAGGCCGGCAGGCGTGCGCGGCAACGCGGGCCGAAAACGCAGCCGGGCGGGCGCCTGTCGGGTTGCGGTGGCGAGCCGGGTATGGAGATGAGCCGCTCCGGACGTGGACCGTCCAGCGGCGGAATGGAATCGAGCAGACCCCAGGTGTAGGGATGCCAGGCATCGTCGAAGATCGCGTCGCATGGACCCTGCTCGACGATGCGTCCCGAATACATCACGAGGACGCGATCGGCCATTTCGGCGACAACGCCCATGTCATGTGTGATGAGGACGATCGACGATCCGAAATCGCGCCGCAGGCGCCGAAGCAGATCGAGAACCTGCGCCTGGACGGTTACGTCAAGGGCCGTGGTCGGCTCATCAGCAATCAGTAGCGACGGATTGCAAGATAGCGCCATGGCGATGACGGCTCGCTGTCGCATCCCGCCGGACAGCTGGTGCGGGTAGCGCTCGGCCGCCATGCGCGGATTGGCGATGCCGACCTCGCCCAGCAGCTCGACGGCTCGGCTCCAGGCTGCCCGGCTGGATGTGTCGGTATGGGCGCGTATCTGCTCGACGATCTGCCAGCCAATGGTATGGACCGGCGTCATTGCCGTCATCGGATCCTGGGAGATGAGCGCAATCTGCCGCCCGCGAATGTCCTGCAGCGCTTTTTGTGAGGCGCGCAGAATATCCTGCCCCTTGAACAGGGCGGAGCCCCCAACCCTGGAGGAAAGTGGATCGAGCAGTCCGAGCATGCTGAGAAGAGCGACCGATTTGCCCGAACCGGACTCGCCGACGATGCACAAGGTCTCGTCCTCGTTCACCTGGAAGGACAGATCGTCGATCACACCGATCGCGCCATTGCGGCTTGCAAAGGAGACCGACAACCCGCGCACGTCGAGAAGAGGTGCTGTCATATCATTGACTCCTCATGCGGGGATCGAGCACGACATAGGCCATGTCGACGATTGCGTTGGCCACCACCACGAAGAACGAGGCGTACATGACGCTCGCCATGATGACCGGGAGGTCGAGGCTCTGCAGGGAATCATAGGTCAGCTTGCCGACGCCGTTCAGTCCGAAGAGAACTTCGGTCATCAGCGCGCCACCACCGACAAGGGCACCGAAATCGAGCCCGAACATGGTAATGAAAGGGACGAGAGACATGCGCAAGGCATGCCGCAGCAGGACGCGCGTTTCCGACAAACCCTTTGCCCGAGCCGTGCGGATAAAGTCTTCCTGATAGATTTCGACGATATTGGCGCGCAACACGCGACCATAGATCCCGATGAACCCCAGCGCCAAGGTCAGCCAAGGCAATAGCAACGCCTTGAACCAGCCGATCGGGTCATCGTGCAATGGAACATAGCCAAGAGGCGGCACCCAGGAGAACAGGATCGTATCGTGCAATCTGTTCTGCGAGAGAAGATTGGTCATCTCACCCAGCCAGAAGACGGGAATGGCCACACCCGTCAGCGACAGGATCATCAAAAGCCTGTCGATGACGCTATGCCGACAAGCCGCCGCGACAATGCCGACGGCAAGGCCCCCGACGACCCAGAAGAACGCCGCGCCAAAGACGAGCGAGAGCGTCACGGGCGTGGCTTCGACAATGGCCGGCACGACTTTCAGCCCGCGATTGACGAAGGAAACGAGATCCTGCGTGACGAAGAGCTTCTTCATCATCACCACATATTGCACCGGCAACGGCTGATCGAGGCCGAAATCATGGCGGACGGCAACCAGTGTTTCCGGGGCGGCATTCTTGCCGGCGATACGGGCAGCCGGATCCGAGCCCGGCGTTGCAAAGAAGATGAGGAAGACAAGTACGCTGATGCCGAACATCACGAACAACATCTGCACGAGGCGCTGGAAGAGAACGATCAACATTGCCGCCTCACGGTCTTAGCTTTGCGCGGGGATCAAAGGCATCGCGCACGCCGTCGCCGAGAATGTTGAGCGCGACGATGGTGACGATGATGACGAGACCAGGGGCGGTCGATACCCATGGCCTGCTGTAAAGCAGGCTTTGCCCGTCGCGAATGATCGTGCCCCAGCTGGCGCCGGGCGGTTGGACGCCGAGAGAGAGGAACGACAATGCCGTTTCGGTGGCGATGTTCAGTGCCATCATCAGCGGCACGAAGACGATGAGCGTGGTGACGACATTCGGCAGGACGTCGCGGATCAGGATCCGCAAGGGCGGCACTCCGAGACCAATGGCGGCCATGACGAACTCGCTCCGGCGCAAGGCGAGAACCTGCCCTCTGATTGGCCGGGCGACGTAGGGCACATAGATAATCCCGATGATGACGATCGGGATCACGAGGCTGCCGGAATCGATCGTGACGGGCCCGATCTCGATATGGGCGGTGAGCAGAACGATCGAGAGGCAGATCGCGAGAAGATAGATCGGAAAAGCCCAGAGAATATCGAGGACGCGCGACAGGAGCTGATCGATCCAGCCGCCGAAGAAACCGGCGCAGATGCCGACGATTGCCGCCAAGACCAGGGTGATCGCGGTGGACACGCTGCCGATGAACAAGGTTGCGCGCCCGCCATAGAGCAGCCTTGCCATCACATCCCGCCCCTGTTCGTCGGCGCCGAGGAAATAGGCATTGAAGCGCCATGTCGGGCCGATCGGCACGACGCCGATCCCCAGGCCCTCGGTCGATGGTGCGAGCACCGGCACGCTCTCGCCATCCAGCGTAATCTCGGCTTCGAGATTGGAATTGAAGGGATCTACGCCGGCAATATGCTCGGCATAGATGGGGGCAAGCAGCGATGCCAGGATGATGACGAGCAGAACGAACGTCGCCATCATCGCCGAGCGATCGCGCCAAAGCTTGGCTAAGGCCTGCATCCATGGGCCAGCCGCCGGCGAAGCCATCTGCTCGTTATGCTCGGCCGTGTTCGCCAGCACCGATGGAGAAGTGGCATTCTCCATCGGTGCCGTCGACACGGGACGATCCGACGGTTGATGATCGGAACTTAGCATGCCCGGTTCCGTCATCACCCTAGTGCACCCAGGCCAGCGTGTAGGCCCAGGCATTGGAGGCCGTGGAATATTTGAAATTGCCTATGCGCTTGGAAACCAGCGTCACCTGCTTTGGATTGAACAGCGGGATCATCGGCGCTTGCTTCATCGCGTCCTGATCGATCGTCGCCCAAAGCTTGGCGGCGGCGGCCGGGTCCGTGATGCCGAGCGTCATGGCTTTTTCCATCTGGCTCTGGAGTGTCTGGTCGCAGAAGCCCGATATGTTTGGCGAGGAGTCCGACCCCTTTCGGAACGAACCGCATCCAAGCAACACGTTCAGGAAGTCGCTGGCAGCGGGGTAATCCCCGTACCATTGCGTCACCGACAGCTGGACCTTGTTGTTGGAATTCTGGATATAGCCGAAGTGAATATTGGCCGATATCGATTTGACGCTGGCGTTGTAGCCGATCTTGTTCAGAACGCTCTGCAGGTATGAGCCGATGTTGCGGGAGATTTCGCCGTCATCGATGACGATCGTAACGGGCTGCCCCGCGGTGCCGGACTCGCCAACGAGCTGCTTTGCCTTCTCGATGTCCGGCGCCGACCATGTGGCTCCGGGCGACTTGGTGTAGAGGCAGAATGAATTATAGCCTTGCAGGCCCGGCGGCAAAACCTGGCAGGTGGGTGTCGCGAGATTGCGGCCCCCGAAGAAATTGACCATGGCCTTCAGGTCGACGGCATAGGACAGAGCCTGGCGCGCCTTGAGATTGTCGAACGGCGGCAGATTGACGTTGAGCGGCAGGTACCAGAAGGCGAGCTGCGGATCGAGGTGAACCTGGTTTGGGTATTTCGTGCCAAGCTCGGCCAGACGCGTGGTTGGCGGCTGATCGAACATGCTGTCTGCCTGGCCATTGAGGACCGCATTGACCTGGGCGTCCTCGGTCAGGCCGAAATCGAGCTCGAACTGGTCGACATAGCCATCCGGCTGAGCGTCGGCGCTCCATTCCTTGAAATGGGGATTGCGTGCCCAGACGAGGGCCTTGTTCGGATCATAGCTCTGGATGGCATAGGGGCCGGTGCCCGGTATGGGCTGGATACCGACATCCTGAAGGGGCGTTTCCTTCGGCAAGATCGAGGCGTGCGGCATCGACAGCTTGTCGAGGAATTCGGCGTCCGGCGCGGTGAGGTTGATGGTGATTGTCGCGTTCGACTTATCTGCGACAACACCGCCATCGAGCTTGCAATCGGCCGGTTTTTCAAGACAGGCGTCGGCGCCGACGATCCCGTTGAACCAGGTTCCGGATGTCGGGCCGGACACCTTGAAGATACGCTGGAACGAAGCCACGACATCGTCGGTGGTCAGGTCCTTGCCGTTCGAGAACTTGATGCCCTTGCGCAGCTTGAAGACATAAGTCTTGCCATCATTCTCGACGGCAGGCATGGCTTCAGCAAGATCGGGAACCACGACAAGACTGTCGGTGCCTCCGGCCTTTCGAAACGCGACGAGGCCATCATAAATGCCGGGAAAATAGTTCCAGTACTGGGGAGCATAGTTGATATGTGGATCGATTGTTCCGCCGGCCGACTTGGAGACGAGGCGCACGGTTCCTCCGCGATGCGCCTTCATCAGTTCGGCACGGCTGTCCGCAGCCAGCGATACACCGGGCAAAAGCGCCACCGTCATGAATGCAATGGTTAGTGAAGGCAGAACCTTCCTTCTTCGCGACATAAAACTCCCCTCCGCTTCCGCCTAGGTGACGGTTATTTGTGCCGTCCAGGCAAACCCCGGGGCACGGACAGGAACGCATCAAACGTTCCATTCCGCGGAGACTAGGATGGCTGCGCTTCAATGGGAAATTTATTTTGTTGCGTTTTGCGATAGATAAATTTTATCATCAGGCATGCTCAAATATGCCGAAAGCTTCTGTGTTCTGGTTGAAGAACTGCATTTCAGCAAGGCTGCGGCGCGACTGCATCTGACCCAGCCCGCCCTGTCGCATCAGATCAAGAAGTTGGAGCAGGAGATCGGATGCACCCTGCTGCGACGATCACCGCATAAGGTCATTCTCACCGAAGCCGGAATGATACTGGCGCGTGAGCTCGGCACGGCGTTGAGCCATGTCAACCGGGCGGTCCAGGAGGCACAGGATGCCGCGCGTGGCGACGCCGGCGCTCTTGCCATCGGCTATTGCGAGTTGCCTCAGGCAGGTCAGATGACGACCATTATCCGCCGTTACAAGGCACTCTATCCCGGCGTGGATGTCACCTTGCGAAATCTGCCGACCAACGATCAGGCGGTCGCGCTGGCGGCCGGGTCGATCGACGTCGCCTTCCTGCATCCACCCTTGCACAGTGCCCAATTGGTCATGCGCGCCGCCGGCGAGGAACTGATCGTTGCCGCCCTCCCCGCCGACCATGCACTGGCCGAGAGGCCCGTTCTTCAATTGGCCGATCTCGTATCCGAGCGGCTGATCGTCTGCGCCGAGGCGACAGGGGCTTTTATGTACCATTCGATCCTTGCCGCCTGCGGCAAGGCCGGCTTCCAGCCGCAGTTGCGCGAGGAAAAGAACAGCTGGCATGCCATGCTTGACCAGGCGGCTTCCGGGCTCGGCGTCGCCTTCGTACCGGAATCCCTCACCAGAAACACGCATTCCCAGCTGGTTTTTCGACACATCGAGAATTTCGACGTAAAGCTGCAGACGGCAATAGCGACAGCCGGAGAGCCAACCAGGCCGGCCGTGACGCGCTTTCTCGCAACGGCTGCCTCATGCCTGAAAGATGAAGCCCGCCGCTGACCCTGTCGGGCAGAGGAAGTGGAAGGCCGCGAGACTATTTGCGGATATTCTCCCGAGTTTGTGCCCCTTCCGTTGCCAATTCGGCAGTCTCCCACGGAGCACAGAGACTGTACTTTGGTCGATAGCCGCGCGCTTTCTTTTTCCGTGTGATGTCTAGGAAGAGTTTTACAGCCTCATCCTCGCGCTCGAAGTGGTGGATCAAACATTGGCCAAAGGCGCCTATGCGTCCCCAGCGCCTTATCAGGCAAGCGTCGCCGAACAATGTTTCAGAAATCTCCAGGGCATAGAACCGGGCCATGTTCTTCGCTGGTTCCGTTCGTTCGGTATAGAGATGATAGGGCTGGCGGATCATGGCGATCAGACTCGCCGAAGCATTCCCTGTCGTCCAACGAGAGTTTTGAATCGGTTCGGGTCGATCGATTCATTCTCGTGATGAAAGCTGCTGGCGGCCGAGACGTGATGTCAAACCTGCTTGCCAAGGCGCCAATCGCTGCATCATGAAGACCGCAGGCGGTCTTCATGCAGAGCCGAGCTGATGTTTCGCAGGGATCGCCGCCGATCAATGCAGAGAGGCGCTGGCCGCGGCGCGTTCATCCTTGTCGTGCAGGGCAAAGCGATCGACCATCTCGGTACTCGCCTGATTAAAGCCAAGTAGCTGAACGTCGATACCCATGCGGCGGAATTTCATGACGACCTTGTCGAGTGCGCCGACGGCCGTGATATCCCAAAGATGCGCCTTGCTGACGTCGATGATGATCTTCCTGGCCGTCTCGGAGAAGGCGAAGGCGCCGATGAAGCTTTCGGCCGACGCAAAGAATATCTGCCCTTCCACCCGGTATGTCACGGTTCCGGCCTGCCCGTCCTCCCGCCTGTCGACGGCGAACAGTCGCGCCACTTTGCCCGCGAAGAAGATGCCGGACAGAAGTACGCCGACGATAACGCCCTTTGAAAGATCCTGCGTGACAAGGACTGTCGCCACAGTCGCCAGCATGACGATCGAGGAGGTCCCGGGATGGCGTTTCAGGTCGATGATCGATTTCCATGAAAACGTACCGATCGATACCATGATCATCACGGCGACAAGGGCTGCAACCGGGACGATGCGCAGGACATCGTCAAGCACCAGCAGCAGCACCAGCAGGAAAGCGCCGGCGACGAAGGTGGACAGTCGACCGCGTCCGCCTGAGGTAACATTGATGACGGACTGACCGATCATGGCACAGCCACCCATGCCGCCGAACAGTGCCGAGACGATATTGCCGGCCCCCTGCCCCATGCATTCGACGCTCTTGTTGCTCGGCGTATCCGTGAGATCGTCGACGATCTGTGCCGTCAGGAGCGATTCGAGCAGGCCGACGGCAGCAAGCGCCACGGCGTAGGGGAAGATAATCCTGAGCGTCTCGAATGTCAGCGGCACCTGCGGGAAGGCAAGTGGCGGCAGCGCCTTCGGCATTTCACCGAGATCGGCGACCGTTTCGACATGAATACCGAAGCCGAGCACCACACAGGTGACGACAACGATCGCGACGAGCGGCGAAGGAATGGTTTTGGTGACGTAGGGAAAAAGATAGATGACGGCCAGACCGATCGCGATCAGGAGATAGGTGACCTCGGGCACGCCGATGAGCTGGGGAAGCTGTGCAACGAAGATCAGAATGGCCAGCGAATTGACGAAGCCGGTCATGACCGAGCGCGACACGAACCGCATCAGCCGCCCGAGCTTCAGCGCTCCCGCAATGATCTGCAGCACGCCCATCAGGATCGTTGCTGCAAAGAGATACTGGATGCCATGATCGCGCACCAGCGGCCCCATGAGGACGGCGGTCGACGCCGTCGCCGCCGAGATCATCGCCGGGCGGCCACCGGTCAGGGCCGTAACGCAGGCGATCGCCACCGACGCGAAGAGCCCGACCTTGGGATCGACACCGGCAATGACCGAAAAACCGACGGCCTCCGGAATAAGCGCAAGCGCCACGACTATGCCCGATAAAATATCGGCGCGAATGTTGAAGAACCACTCCTGGCGGTAGTTTGAGAGAGATTTCATTGGAAAATGTTCACAGTTGAAGGCAACGACCGGAAGGGCCGGTCAGGGAAAAGGTTGCGTTGCTGTGTTGTCTGGCGGATAGGCGGCCAGAAGAGCCACCCGGAGTTTCACCGGGTCCTTGCGGATGCGCTTTGGTAGCGAACAAAACGATGCGGCGCAACAGGCGATGTCGATAAATGCGGCGCCGTCACCTCCATTGCCCCGATGGCGGCATGCCGCTTCCGAGCACATCTAACCTCAGACGATTGCCGGAGGTCTCAGCGCGGCGGCGCGATGGAATCGCGGCGGATCAATCGGCACTCCATCTTCAGCCGCACCGGCGGCTTCTTGGGTTGTGCGATCTTTTCCAGCAGTTCGGCCAAGGCCCATTGCCCCATATCCTCGTGCGGCAGCTTCAGCGTGGTGAGCGGCGGCAGAATTTTTCGAGCAAGACTGTCGTCGTCGAAGCCGACAACGGAGATATCGTCGGGGATCTTCAGCCCCCGCAGTCTGATCGCATCATAGGCGCCCATGGCCACGCGATCCGAAAAACAAAACACCGCCGTCGGCGGCGATGGCAGATCGAGCAGATGCAGCATCTTCTCCCGGCCGAGATCGAGCGACCAGGCGCCCGAGGCGATCAGTTCCGCATCAACGGCGATGTCATAGGTGGTCAGCGCCTGGCGGTAGCCGCTCAAACGATCGCGGGCTGCTTCCAGCCTATCCTTGCCCGCATCGATCATGGCGATGCGGCGATGCCCCGCCTTGATCAGCGCTTCCGTCGCGGCAAAACCGCCGGCAAGATCGCCCGGGATGATAGACGAGAACTCAGCCCGCTGTTGATGGCAGTTCAAAAGTACCGTCGGATAGTTCGCAAGCTTCGAGGGCAATACAGGTGCCATCTGAGTGATCAGCGTGGCGTAGATCACGCCAACGATCTGGCGCCGGCCCAGATAATCGAGAACGGATTCCGCGAATTCGACCTGTCCGCCGGTCACGACGGTCAGCGCCGCAAGCCCCTGCCCTTCCGCGGCCTCACGCACGCCCTCGATCAGCGGTGCGGCGTGATGCGAGGCCATCAGGTCATCGATCAAAAGCACGATGATTCCGCCGAACGGGCCATTGGCGGGCGTGGCCTTCCGGTAACCCAGCTCCTCGGCAACCGCCAGCACACGCGTGCGCATCTCCTCCGATACGCGCTTGCCGGGCGCCTCGTTCAACACCAGTGAAACCGTTGCGTGCGAGACGCCGACCTTTGCGGCGATATCGGACATTGTCGGGCGTTTCGTCGTTTTGTCGTTCACTCGGTTTCTTTCTTGGACAGTTGGCACGCACGTTAGAAAATCTGGCGGACAATGTGAAGCGGCGGCACTTGCGGGCGTTATATTTTTAAGTTACGAAACTAGTATGTAACTTAATTTGTGACCAAATCCAACTGGAAAGCTTGCGGCCCATGACCATCGCCTCTCGCCGTTTCACCGATACCCAATCCGGGCCGCGTTCGCGCCTGTCGCTGGATGGGACCTGGGACTTTCAGCTGGAGGGGCGAGAGCCCGGGACGATTGCCGTTCCGGGACCGTGGCAGGCTCAACTCACCGATCTGCGCGCCGCGGCTGGCGTCGCCACCTATTCCCGGCTGGTCGCCGTGCCGCAGGACTGGCTCGGCCGCCAGGTCATCGTGCATTTCGGCGCCGTGAACTATTTCGCCGAAGTGTCGGTCAATGGTCGCCGGCTCGGGTCACACGAGGGCGGCTATTTGCCGTTTGACTTCACCATTCCCGCCGACCTGCTGGGAGACGAATTGCGCCTGGATGTGCGCGTGACCTTGCCGAGTGCCGACGCGCAAGCATTCCCCGATTTTCCCTTCGACGAAATTCCGCATGGCAAGCAGAGCTGGTACGGCATGTTGGGCGGCATCTGGCAGTCTGTCTGGCTTGAATGCCGCTGCGAGCCACATATCGCGCATCAGGGCATTCGCGCCGATCTCGTGACCGGCGATGTCACCGTTGACGTCGAGCTGGCAGCCGCGTTTACCGGTAGTTTGAGGGTCACGCTTTTCGACCGGAAAGGCACGGTCGCGGCGTCCGCCGAGCTTGCCGTTGATGCAGGGACGCACGCGTCCGTCGAGCTGAATATTGCCAAGGTCGAGGCCTGGTCGCTCGACGATCCCGCGCTTTATCGTGCCGTCGTCGAACTGCATCAGGGCGACGTGGTCATTGACACCGCTACAGAGAATTTCGGCTTCAGAACCTTCGAAGCGAAAGACGGAAAATTCTTCCTGAATGGTCAGCCATTCTACATGCGCGGTGCGCTCGACCAGGACTACTATCCCGACGGCATCTATACGCCGCCGTCGCTGGAATTTCTGGAGGACCAGGCACGCAAGTCGAAAGAGCTTGGCCTCAATCTCCTGCGCTGCCACATCAAGGTTCCTGACCCGCGCTACTATGACGTTGCCGATCGCTTCGGTCTGCTTGTCTGGACAGAGATCCCCAATATCCAGAGTTTCACCGAGAAATCGGCGCAGCGTCTGCTCGATACGATGGAAGGCATCCTGCGTCGAGACGGCAACCACCCCTCCATCGTAATCTGGACCATCATCAACGAAGATTGGGGGACGCGTCTCGTCGAGAGCGCCGATCAACGGTCCTGGCTGCGCAACGCCTATCATTGGCTGAAGAGAAAAGATCCGACGCGGCTGGTCGTCGACAATTCCGCCTGCGTTCCGAACTTCCATGTCGTCTCCGACATTGATGATTACCATTACTATGCTTCGGTGCCGGAAATGGCGCGCGAATGGGCCGACTGGGTTTCGGCCTTCGCCAAGCGGCCCGACTGGTCCTATTCGCCGAACGGCGATGCAACGCGGCGGGGCAGCGAGCCCCTCGTCGTCTCCGAATTCGGTGTCTGGGGGCTGCCCCATCCCGAAAAACTGAAGCGAAATGGCGAGGAGCCGTTCTGGTTCATCAATGGCCTCGAATGGGACAGCGAGGGCGCGACCTATCCGCATGGCGTCGAGCAGCGCTTCCGCACCTATCAGTTCGACAAGGTCTTTCCGTCCTTCAGCGCCTTCATCGAGGATACGCAGTGGCATCAGTTCAATGCGCTGAAGTTTGAAATCGAGGAAATGCGCCGTCACGCCTCGATCCAGGGCTACGTCATCACCGAGCTCACCGACCTGCACTGGGAGGCGAACGGCCTGATGGACATGGAGCGCAATCCGCGCGCCTATCACAATCGCTTCCATGAGGTTAATAGCGACGTGGTCATTGTGCCGCGCATGCAGCGCTACGCGGTCTGGGCCGGCAATGTTGCCAGTGTCGACCTCGAAATCTCGACGGGCGGCAAGGTGCTGCCGGCGGCGGAATTAAGCTGGAGCATCGACGGTGTGGCGACCGGCAAGATGGCGGTTCCCGCGCAGGATCCGACCACGGTGCATGGTCTGCCGACACTGGCCTTGTCCTTTGCGGCAGACATGGCCGGAAAGCGGATCAGCGTCCAGTTCTCGCTCGCGGTCGCAGGCCAAGAAATCGCGCGCAATAGCGTCGATATCAGCGTCTACTCTCCTCGGGCCAAGCCGACGCTTTCCGTCTTCTCGCCGGAGCCGGAGATTGATCGCTATCTGAAGGATCTCGGCTACGAGCCGGTTGATGCTGACAGAGCCGATGTGAGGGTCGTATCGACGCTCAGCCAGGCCGATATCGACGCCATGGAGCACGGTGCCCGCTACGTGACGCTTGCCGACGCAGCGCCCCTGCCCTTTGGCAATCTGCGCAACGATCAGCCGAATTGGAACTACCCGACCGGCGGCGATCGCGGGCAGGCCATGCCTCAGATGCGCGTCACCGAACGCAACGGTACAATCTGGAAAGGCAATTGGGTGACCGGCTTTAGCTGGGTGAAACGCGCCGGCGTGTTTGATCGCCTGCCCGGCGGCCCGCTCAACGATCTCTCCTTCGTCGGTGTCAATCCCAACCGCGTCATAACCGGATTCAGGCCGATTCATTTCGACGGACTGGTTCATGCAGGTACGATGGCGGGCTGGATCCACAAGCCCTCTGCGACAATCGCGGAGCGCAGGGTCGGTGCCGGTCGCATCGTCGCGACGACCTTCGGCCTGTTGCGCGAGGCTCCAGGCACCGATCCGGTCGCCGCGACCCTGCTTGATTGCATCATCGAGACTGCGGCGGGATAGGTCGCCGCAAAAAATCCATAGCCGCGCGTGACCGGGAGGAGGTTTAGGTGGCCAACACAGATGCAGGCGTAAGCATCCGCAGCGTGTCCAAGAGTTTTGGCGCCGTGGATGTGCTCGACAACATCTCGCTCGGTATTGATAGCGGCGAATTCGTCGTTTTCCTGGGCGCGTCCGGCTGCGGCAAGTCTACCCTCCTGCGCATGATCGCCGGATTGGAGACGGTTTCGGGCGGCGAAGTCTGGATAGGCGGCCGCCGCGTCGACCAGTTGACCCCCGGTCAGCGCGGCGTGTCGATGGTGTTTCAGTCCTACGCGCTTTATCCGCATATGACCGTGCGCGACAATCTTGGCTTCGGGCTGATCAATGTCGGCACGCCGAAAGCGGAGGTCGCGACCCGCATCAGTGCTGCGGCTAAAATGCTGGAGATGGAGCATCTCCTCGACCGCAAGCCGGCACAGCTATCCGGCGGCCAGCGGCAGCGTGTTGCGATTGGCCGGGCCATTGTGCGCGAGCCGAAAGTCTTTCTTTTCGACGAACCGCTGTCGAACCTGGATGCCGGTCTTAGGACGCGCACGCGGCTCGAACTGGCCCAATTGCATCGACGTCTTGGAACGACGATGATTTTCGTCACCCATGATCAGGTCGAAGCGATGACGCTGGCGACCCGGATCGTTCTGCTGAACAAGGGAAGGGTCGAGCAGGTCGGCACGCCCATGGATATTTATGCGCGCCCACGCACCCGCTATGTCGCGCAATTTGTCGGCTCGCCGTCGATGAACTTCCTGCCGGTCGCAAACATTGAAGCCAGTCCGATGGGAGCAATTGTCACAACCGCCTCCGGCGCAAGGCTGCAAACTGCGGTTCCAAGCGGCAATCTGCCTGATACCGGCCTGACGCTCGGTCTGCGGCCGGAAAACCTGACGGTCTCGCCGCACGGCACGATGAGCGGCAAGGTCATTACTATAGAACAGATGGGCGACCGCCTGCTCGTTCACGCCAGGCTCGGCGATGGAACGCAGGTGGTTGGTGCCGATACGTCCATCAGCGCCGCACGCGCAGGTGCCGAGATCGCGTTCGACGCCGACGGATCAAAAGCCATGCTGTTTGATGGCGAGGGTCAAGGATATCACGCGGCCGCAGAGCCGCAATACACTGCATAAGGGCCACCCCTCGAAGGAGGCCTAGTAGGGAACCGATCAGTCTGGAGGAGTGAAAATGCGAAATCTGTTAAAAGCATCGATCGCAGCGATAGCCGTCATGACCGCCTTTCCGGCCTTCGCAGTCGAAAATGTCGTTTGGTGGGACTTTCTGTCCGGAGGTGACGGCGTGCGGATGAAAGCGCTCATCCAGCGCTTTAACGACGAGCACAAGGACAAGATCCAGATCAAGGGAACCACTCTCGAATGGGGTGTTCCCTATTATACCAAGCTGCAGACATCGGCGGCCGTCGGCCAAGGACCTGACATCGCGACCTACCACCTGTCGCGTCTGGCGGGCGCGGTGTCCGCCAAGACCGTCTCTCCCATAGATCCGAAGGAACTCGAAGCTGTCGGGCTGAAGGATAGCGACTATCCGCCGAACGCAATCGCCGCCTCTACGGTCGACAAGGTCCGCTATGCCGTTCCCTTCGACGTGCATGGCGAGGTGCTTTACTACAACAAGAACGTACTGAAGGAACTCGGCGCATTGGGGCCTGACGGCAAACCCGCCGGCATCGACACGCTGGATGGCTGGCGCGCGCTGCTTGCCAAGGCCAAAACAGCCGGCAAGAACGGCGTCGTCATCGCATCGTCCAATGGCGACCTGCGCGATATCTACACGCTGTTTGGCCAACTCGGCGGCGAATTGACCGGCGATGGCAAATTTCTGCAAGGGGACAATCTCGACAAGATGGAGAAGGCCTATAACGAGGTCGCCGATTGGGTGAAGCAAGGCTGGGCCCAACCCTATATCGATTCCGAAACCATCACGCCGACCTTCCTCGCCGGGCAATCCGCCTTCTTCCTCAACGGTAACTGGGAACTGCCGACCATGGAAACCGAGAAGGCCAAGGGCAACGGCTTCGATTATGGTATGGTCAATATCCCGGCCTGGATGGGCAAGCCCGCCAACTGGTCGGACTCGCATTCCTTCGTGATCCCCAACAATGTCGGGGTGACGATGACGCCGGAGAAGCGCGCCGCGGTCCTCGAAGTCATCCATTGGATGAATGTGAACTCACTGGAATGGGCCGCTGCCGGCCATATTCCGGCCTATCTGCCCGTCAGCACGTCCGACGCATACAAGGCGCTCAAGCCGCAGGCGGACTATGCCGCCATGGCGCTCAACGCCTTCTATATGCCGAAGACGCCGCTCACCGGTGCTGCGTCCAAGTTCGACGACGACTGGCAGAACATGGCATCCGGCCCGCTGAACGGCGAAGGAGATGTGAAGGAAACGCTTGAGAAGTTCCGCGATCACATGAACTCTCAGTGACGGTTTTCTTCGACGGTCCCGGGGCTCCTCCCTGCCCCGGGACCGCATAGCGAAATAGGTGATGGATGGCCGCAGTCAGCAACAGGAAGCAGGACAATGTGATTGCAGCGCTGCTGGTCGCACCGGCGGTTATCGCATTCCTGGTGATCTTTGCCTATCCGACTTGGCGGATGGTGGCGATGAGCCTGACCAATGCGCCGCTCATCGGCCCCGGCGACTGGGTGGGTCTCGACAATTACATGCGCCAATTGTCGTCGCCGCAACTGCAAAAAGCGCTGCTGAACACACTGTATTTCATCGTTCTGACCGTCGTCCCGGGCACGCTGCTCGCGCTTGCCATCGCGATCGGCGTCAGCCGTTTGAGCGGGCGTATACAGATGCTGGTGCTGGCTTGCTTTTTTCTTCCGTCGATCCTGCCGGTTTCCGTCGTGACGCAGATCTGGACCTGGATTGCAAACATGCAATATGGCGTCCTCCAGAACCTTATCGGCCTGTTTACCGGCGGTCGGCCGCTACCGGTGCTGCGCGCTCCCTCCTATTTCATGCCGTCGGTCGCTGTCGTCACCATCTGGTGGACGATCGGCTTCAACATCCTGCTTTTTCTCGCCGCGCTGCGTAGTATCTCGCCCGATCTCTATGAGGCCGCTGCACTCGACAATGCCAGCCGCTGGCGGGTGTTTTCGAAAATTACCTGGCCGCTGATCTGGCCGGTGACGGCATTGGTGCTGACGCTGCAGCTGATTGCGCAGTTCAAGATCTTTGCGCAGCCCTACCTGCTCGGCTACTTCGCCCATACGCCGGCTGATGCGCAATCCGTGGTCATGACCGTCATCTACGACCTCGCTTTCAAACAGAACAAGGGCGGAGAAGGTGCCGCGGTCGCCACCATTCTGTTCGTCATCATCCTGGTTGCCTCCGTCCTTCAATATCAGTTCCTGCGCGCGCGAGGCGAAAAATGAGCATCTCGACGATTGATCAGCAGGCAGGTCTGACACTGGCGACCAGAAGTGTTGCCTCGGGCAAATGGGTGAGCCGCGGGCTTACGGCGCTGACCCTCTTCGGGGCGCTGATCTGGTTCTTTCCCCTTTACTGGGCGATCGTAACCTCGCTCAAATCCGATACCGAAGTGGTGAGCCGAACCACGTCGCTCCTCCCCTCGGCGCCGACAATTGAGCCCTATCGCTACGTGATCGCGCATTCGAGCATCTTGCAATGGTATATCAACTCGGTTGGCACATCGGCGATCATCGCGATCGTGGTGCTGGCGATGAGCGTCTGCTGCGCCTATGCGCTCAGTCAGATTCAGTTTCCCGGAAGACGCCTGATCTATGGCGCGCTGATCGCCTCGGTGATGGTGCCGGCTGAAGCGCTCATCATCAATCATTTCGTGCTGATGAATACATTCGGTCTGATCAACAGCTGGGGCGGCATCGTGCTGCCGCAATTGGTCGTCCCATCCGTGATCATCATTCTCAAGCAGTTCTTCGATCAGATCCCCAAGGAGTTTCGCGAGGCGGCGATGCTCGACAATGCCGGGCATTTGACGACGCTTTGGAAGATCTATGTGCCGATGAACTGGGGTGTCATGACCGCTCTCGGTATCACGACCTTCATCGCGGCATGGAACAATTTCCTCTGGCCGTTCCTGGTTGCGACGTCGGATGCCACAATCACCATCCCCGTCGGCATCACCCAGGTGAAGGACGTCTTCGGCGTACGCTTCGCCAAGGACATGGCGGCTGCGGTTCTGGCCGGTCTTCCCGTCGCCATTCTTTACCTTCTCTTCCAAAGGCAGATCACCCGCGCCATCATGCTGTCAGCCGGGATCAAGGGTTAGCCGCGCAGCTCGGCAAACAATATTCGCGGGTCTTGATTTTGCAGGTCGTAATGCTGAAGGCAGGCCGAGCCACACCTCGACAAGCTGGCTTGCGGCGGGCGGTGCCGACCCATCGCCACTGTGATGAAAGCTGCCGATGGCGCTGCGCCAAGATTGGGGACTTGGCGCCGCCATCAGTGATCTATTTGTACGGTGGTTGTGCCGCCTATTGCTGTGCAGGTGCAGTTTTCTGGATCTTGTCCTGGACTTTCTTAACGAGCGCCGGATCCTTCTTTGCGGCCGTTAGAATGGCGTTGTATTCGTCCAGCGACATGTCCGGAGAGGTCTGAACAGCCTGCGCCATCTGCTTGCTTGCCTCTGCCTGAAGCTGTTGCTTGGCGGCGGGATCGGCAGTTGCGCCTATCTTGGCCGAATAGTCCTGCTTGATCTTGTCCACCTTGAGATAGGCGACAGTGAAGGCATCGATTTTTTGATCGCTGACGGGTGCGGCAGTCTTGCCGCTGCTCGTTTGCACTTGATTTGGTTGCTTGTCTTGCGCTGCCTGCTGTGCAGAAGCCGAATTGCCAATAAACATCAGGCTCAAGGCAGCGACTGCCAACGATGCGGTGGGGATATAACGATTGATCATCTCAATTCCTCTTCGATGGTGCTGGTGAAACACCTCTTTGACGGCGTAGAGCGAATGGCGGCATATCGTGGTGATGTCGCCGTCCATTAGGGTTGAGGAACGATCTGGCGACAATGCGACCGTCAAATGTTTTCTATGGGGCAATAGCACGGCGGTCCGCTGGCCAGTGGGCGGCGGCTTTGTGGCTGCCGGCAAGCTGTCCCTAAAGCGCTCTTTTCATCGCCGCATCCGGTCAACTTCTATGCGCGGTTTGTGATGCAGAAACTCGGGAAGCACTCAGCTGATGCAGCAAGCCAAGTCATGATATTGAAAGCCACCCCAGGCTTTCAGCACTGGAGCGGCTCTCAACGGCCTGTCATTAGAGATGATCGCGCGGGATGGTTTGGTTCCATTCGCGGGTCTTGACGACCGCGCCATTCTCCTTCGCGGTCAGCCTGCCGGAAATATGAAAATTCTCCGCGTCGGAGTGCATGCTGGTCGTACTGTCGATATCGACCATCCAGCCTTCGCGTCCCATGCGATATTGCTGGGTCAGAATATAGGAGGCGGAAAGCGGGTCATCGTCGCGCACGCGGAGCTCGCGCTTCAGACTGTGGCTCAGTTCGGTGCCGATATCGTCGAAGCGCAAGACGCCTTCGCCGAAAAGACCACCGATGCCTTCCGTCACGTAGAGCGTTTCGCCGGTCACATGGTCCTGCTCGCTCCAGCGGCGCACGCTGCCGGCATCGAGCTGGGTAATCGGCGTCGTGGGGCCATGAGCCGGCTTTTCGAACGCGACTTCATCCTTGTTGCCCGACTGCGGGCGTACGGGCAGATCGAGAGCCGAAGCGCCCGTGTCGAGCGTAAGCGTGACGCGCTTCGGCGACGGCCAGACCATCGGCCAGTAGCCGGTGGCAACAGAAAGCCGAATGCGGTGCCCCTTCTTGAAGCTGTAGCCGCAATCATTGAGCTTGATCGCAATCTCATAGGTCTTGCCAGGCACCAGCATGTCGGGCCTGTCGTGGCCATGAATGTGGTTGAGGTTGAAAACCTGATGGCTGACGCGCGTCACGCGACCATCCGGAAGGATATCGCTCAGACGCAACGACACCTGAGCGACCGGCTGGTCGACGCTGAATGTCAGCCGCGCGACCGGCGCACCGAGAATATCGAGATCTTCGGCAAGGACCGCCGTGTCGAAGTTGAGCGAACCGCCATCGTCGAGACGCTGGTCGGTCGGATGTTCGCCGACGCAGCCCGTCCCCATCCATTCGCCACCGGCCTTGCCATGGCTGTTGGGGGATGAAATCGAAAGCGGCATAGAGATTGCGCCGGCGTTGCCGAGGGAATAGTCAGCGCCGAATGCGAAGGTTTTCGACGCAATCGATGTCGACGGCCATTGCGCCTCGCCGACCCAGCGACCGTTGGTGAAGGTGCGGGTGCCGGTCGGCTCGATCGTGTCGCAGAGATAGGCGCGCAGCTTCGGCTCGTCCATGACGCCGGTGTCCTTGCCCTTCAGCCACTGATCCCACCAGCGGACTGCCTCCTGGAGGAAACCGATTGCCGGACCCGGTACGCCGTCCTGCGGATAGATGTGGCCCCATGGTCCGATGATGCCGCGGGAGGGAACCTGCAAGCCTTCGAGAAGCCGCGGCACGGCATTCGTATAGCTGTCGCTCCAGGCGCCGATGGCGAGAACCGGGCACTGGATCGCCGACCAGTCTTCGCAGATCGAGCCGTGCTTCCAATATTCGTCATAGTGCTGGTGCTCCAGCCAAAGCGCCGGGAAGAACGGCAGGCGCTCCAGGCGCTCAATCCATGCATCGCGCCATCCGGCGCCGACGATCTCAGGGTCGAGGGGCCGCGACTGGTAGGCGAGCATGATCGTACCCCACCACAGATTGTCGTTGAGCAGCAGTCCGCCCATATAGTGGATATCGTCGGTGAAACGATTGTCGGTCGAATAGGCGGTGATGATTGCCTTCAAGGCGGGCGGGCGGCATGCGGCAACCTGAAGGCCGTTGAAACCGCCCCAGCTCTTGCCCATCATGCCGACATTGCCGTCGCACCAGGCCTGTTCGGCGATCCAGGCGATGACTTCGAGCGCATCGTCCTGCTCCTGCTGGATATACTCGTCCGCCATGTGTCCGTCGGATTCGCCGGTGCCACGCATGTCGACGCGAATGGCCGCATAGCCGTTCTCGGCGAAATAGCCATGCATCGGCTCGTCGCGACCGCGCGTGCCGTCGCGCTTGCGATAGGGGATATATTCAAGCACGGCCGGCACCGGGGTCTTATCGACGCCTTCGGGCAGCCAAAGACGTGCGCCGAGGCGCGTGCCGTCCTTCATGGTGATCCACAAATGCTCTGTGACGTTTACGGTCATGGTCGGTTCCAATGAATTTGAATGCAAGATCTATGCTGCGGCATTTGGGCCGCGTCCGCCGGCTAGCCAGCGACGCGCGCTTTCAGAATATCGTCGAGCCAATCGCGGCGCAGCTCCGGAACTGATGTAATGAGCTGTTTCGTATAGGCTTCGTAAGGCGGTTCGAAAATGGCCTTCGTCGTGCCGGTCTCAACCACCTTGCCCTTCTGCATGACCATGGTGCGGTCGGCGAGACGCCGCACGACACCAAGATCATGGGTGATGAAGAGATAGGAGACGCTGAGCTCGTCCTGCAGCTCGCGCAGAAGCTTCAGAATTTCCTCCGCGACCAGCGGATCGAGCGCCGAGGTGACTTCGTCGCAGATGATAAGGTCCGGCTTGGCGGCCAGCGCACGGGCAATGCACACACGCTGCTTCTGTCCGCCGGATAGGGCACCGGGCAGGCGACCGGCAAAATCCGTCGGCAGCCCGATGAGGTCGAGGAGACGGGCGATCTCAGCCTTGCGTTGATCTTCCGTCATCCCGAAATAGAATTTCATCGGACGCCCGATGATTTCTCCGACCGTTTGTCGCGGGTTGAGTGCGACATCGGGGAGCTGATAGACGAGCTGAATGCGACGAAGTTCCTCGCGCGAGCGTTGCTTGTAGCTGCCGGGCAGGCGTTGACCGCCAAGGGTTATGACGCCGCTCGAATGCGGCGGCAGGCCGGCAATGATGCGGGCAAGCGTCGATTTTCCGGAACCGGATTCGCCGACGATCGCAAGTGTCTCGCCGCGGCGAACATGGCAGTTCACATCGCTCAGCACCAGCTTCTTGCCATAATAGGCCGTCGCATTCTTCACTTCGAGCAGCATGTCCCCGGTTTTCAGCTCGGCTTGCTCTCCGGCGATGCTTGCCTCGCGTTCGGCAACCAGGCGACGGGTATAGTCCTGCTTGGGCGCTTCCAATACGTCTTCGGCGGAGCCGAGTTCGACCATCCTGCCGTGACGCAGAACCATGATGCGGTCAGCGATCTGGGCGACGACAGCAAGATCGTGGGTGATGTAGAGCGCCGCCGTCCGGTAGCGCTGGATCAGGCTGCGCAGCAGAGCCAGCACCTCAATCTGCGTCGTCACATCAAGCGCGGTCGTCGGCTCGTCGAGCACCAGAATGTCGGGACGGCAGGACATGGCCATAGCGACCATCGCCCGTTGCAGCTGACCGCCGGAAACCTGATGCGGATAACGGTTGGCGAAGGTTTCGGGCTCGGGGAGCTGCAGGGCATGCAGCAGTTCCAGCATCCAGGCCCTGGCCTCGGCTTTCGACATGAGGCCGTGATAGAGCGGCCCCTCCATGATTTGCTGGCCGATCCGGTGTGCCGGGTTGAAGGAGGCGGCAGCACTTTGCGCGACATAGGCAATGCGGGCGCCGCGAATGGCCTCGCGGGTCTCCCGCGTTCCCTCCATCAACGATATGCCATCGACGACGATCAGCCCCTCGGCAATCTTGCAGCCGCCGCGACCATAGCCCATGGCCGCAAGCCCAATGGTGGATTTGCCGGCACCGGACTCGCCAATCAGCCCCAGCACCTGGCCGCGCTGCAGCTCGACATCGACATGATCAACCAGCGTCGCACCCGTCGGCGCCTTGACGACCAGGCCAGTCATCTTGAGTACAAGATCATCGCTCATCGATCGGCCCCCTGCGTCGTTGCACGTCCGCCGAGAAGCCAATCGACGACGAGGTTGATGCCGACCGTCAGGATCGCAATGGCGGCAGCCGGATAGAGGGGTGCGTAAAGCCCATAGAGGATCGCCTGCTGGTTATCCTTGACCATACCGCCCCAGTCGGCAAATGGCGGCTGGATACCAAGACCCAAAAACGACAGGCCGGCGACGAACAGGAAGGTGAAGCAGAAGCGCAAACCGAATTCGGCGATCAGCGGCGGCAGAGTATTGGGCAGGATCTCGCGCCAGATCAGCCAGCCCAGTCCCTCGCCGCGAAGACGGGCGGTTTCGGCATATTCCAGCACATTGACCCCTTGCGCGACGATCCGAGCCAGGCGGAAGACGCGCGTGGAATCAAGCACAGCGATGGTGATGATCAAGACCGGCAGCGAAGAGCCAAGCGCCTGCAGCACGACAAGCGCCGATATCAGCACTGGAATGCACATGACGGTATCAACGATGCGCGACAGGATGGTGTCGACCCAGCCACCGAAAATGGCGGCAAGGAAGCCGAGCGGCACGCCGATGCCGAACGACAGCAGCGATGCGGCAAGCGACACCCCAATAGACATCTGCGCGCCATAGAGCAGCCGCGAAAGCATGTCGCGGCCATTCTGGTCGAGGCCGAACAGGAAGTCTGCGGACGGAGGATCGAACGGCGCGCCGACGATTTCCTCCTGGCCGTGAGGCGCAATCATCGGTCCGAACAGGAAGAGAAGGATTGCAATGGTAACGATGGCAAGGCCAAGCCAAGCCGTGAAGGGGAGAGATTTCTTCATGGCTCTATCGGGAATGCCTCAGACGCGGATTAAGCGCGATGGCAGCGACATCCGCGATGATGTTGAGAATGACGTAAGCCGCGCCAAAAACCAGGGCTGCGGCCTGGACCAATGGCAAGTCGCGCTTGGAAACGGCATCGACCATGAAACGGCCAAGGCCGTTGTAGTTGAAGACCGCCTCGACGAGCACGACGCCCGTGATCAGGTAGGCGATGTTGAATGCCACGACATTGACGATCGGCGCGGCCGCATTTGGAAGCGCATGTTTGACCACGACACGCTTGGTCCGCAGGCCCTTCAGATAGGCGGTTTCGACGTAGGCCTGATCCATCACCGACAGCACGGCCGTGCGGGTCATGCGCATCATCTGCGCGACGGTGACGAGAACAAGCGTCAGCGCGGGAAGTGCCGTTGCCTGTATCCACTCAAGGAAGGTCATCCCGTCATAGGTGTCCGCGAGGCTCGGAAGCAGATTGAAACGGATCGACAGGAAGAGGATCAGCAGCAGGCC
>NZ_JAELUG010000782.1 GCF_016429255.1 Rhizobium sp. ASV8 | reverse complement strand
CCCCCCCCCCCCCCCCCCCCCCCCCCCCCCCCCCCCCCCCCCCCCCCCCCCCCCCCCCCCCCCCCCCCCCCTCTTTTTCCAGCTGAAGATGTAATACGAGATTTAACAGACCGTCTCGTGGGCTCGCCCCCCCCCCCCCCCCCCCGCAGGAGATGGCGCACTGTCGGACCAAGCCATGCCCGGGCGATCAGCGAAGCAGTAGCGCGCAATTGAACCATTATTGACGGCGTTGCCTGCAAACTCCCAAAGTCCTGTCTCTTATACACATCTGACGCTGCCGACGACGTGTCGTGGGGGGAGTGGGGGGGGGGGGGGGGGGGGTTGGAAGAGGGGGGGGGGGGGGGGGGGGGGGGGGGGGGGGGGGGGGGGGGGGGGGGGGGGGGGGGGGGGGGGGGGG
>NZ_JAELUG010000781.1 GCF_016429255.1 Rhizobium sp. ASV8 | reverse complement strand
CCCCCCCCCACCCCCCCCCCCTCCCCATACCCACCCCTTCCCCCCCCTCCCTCCCCCACCCTTCCTCCTTTTTTAATGATACGTCGACCACCGATATCTACACCCACGACACGTCGTCGGCAGCGTCAGATGTGTATAAGAGACAGCAGATGCTCAGCTCCTCGGGGCAGGTATCGGCCGACCGGGCCCGCCGGGCCGACATTTCGAGTTGCGGTACGGAACGCCGAGACCACGAACCCGTTGGTTCACATCTGTCTCTTATACACATCTCCGAGCCCACGAGACGGTCTATTAAATCTCGTATTCCGGCATAGGCATTAAAAGAGGGGGGGGGGGGGGGGGGGGGGGGGGGGGGGGGGGGGGGGGGGGGGGGGGGGGGGGGGGGGGGGGGGGGGGG
>NZ_JAELUG010000780.1 GCF_016429255.1 Rhizobium sp. ASV8 | reverse complement strand
CCCCCCCCCCCCCCCCACCCCCCCCCCCCCCCACCCCCCCCCGCCCCCCCCCCCCCCCCCCCACCTTCTTTTTTAATCACACGGCGACCACCTAGCTATACCCCCACGACACGTCGTCGGCAGCGTCAGATGTGTATAAGAGACAGCGACTGGGTTGACGGCCTGCGGCTTGTGCGCATTCTTGCCCGTGGTGAAATCTCCATCGGTCAGCTTCTCGGCTATCACTACGTCAATAGCCAATACATCTATTGCTGTCTCTTATACACATCTCCGAGCCCACGAGACGGTCTATTAAATCTAGTATGACGGCAACTGCGAGAAAAAATGGGGGGGGGTGGGGGGGGGGGGGGGTGGGGGGGGGGGGGGGGGGGGGGGGGGGGGGGGGGGGGGGGGGGGG
>NZ_JAELUG010000779.1 GCF_016429255.1 Rhizobium sp. ASV8 | reverse complement strand
CCCCCCCCCCCCCCCCCCCCCCCCCCCCCCCCCCCCCCCCCCCCCCCCCCCCCCCCCCCCCCCCCCCCCCCCCTTTTTCAAGCCGAAGACGCCATCCGAGATTTAATAGACCGTCTCGTGGGCTCGGAGATGTGTATAAGAGACAGGCGGAGAACAATTAACACCGGAAGCCACAACTTCCAGCAAGTAGATGTAAGTTTGTAATCGGAGCATTTTTGTAGTTCCAGTTTGGGGAACGGAGAACGAAGTCCCTGTCTCTTATACACATCTGACGCTGCCGACGACGTGTCGTGGGTGTTGATGTGGGGGGGGGGCGGGGGATGAGAGAGGGGGGGGGGGGGGGGGGGGGGGGGGGGGGGGGGGGGGGGGGGGGGGGGGGGGGGGGGGGGGGGGGGGG
>NZ_JAELUG010000778.1 GCF_016429255.1 Rhizobium sp. ASV8 | reverse complement strand
CCCCCCCCCCCCCCCCCCCCCCCCCCCCCCCCCCCCCCCCCCCCCCCCCCCCCCCCCCCCCCCCCCCCCCCCCCCACCACCCCCCCCCCCCCTCCAACTCCCCCCACGACACGTCGTCGGCAGCGTCAGATGTGTATAAGAGACAGGTATAAAGTCATCGTGGGCTAGTCATTCTTTCCAAAATATCGACATTTACCTTACTGAGCCAACTTATAGCTCACCGAAAAACTTTTGGCTAGTCTCCTCAAAGTCTGTCTCTTATACACATCTCCGAGCCCACGAGACGGTCTATTAAATCTCGGTTGGCGGCTTGTGCGTGAAAAAGGGGGGGGGGGGGGGGGGGGGGGGGGGGGGGGGGGGGGGGGGGGGGGGGGGGGGGGGGGGGGGGGGGGGGGGG
>NZ_JAELUG010000777.1 GCF_016429255.1 Rhizobium sp. ASV8 | reverse complement strand
CCCCCCCCCCCCCCCCCCCCCCCCCCCCCCCCCCCCCCCCCCCCCCCCCCCCCCCCCCCCCCCCCCCCCCCACTTTTTCAACCAGAAGCCGGAATACGCGATTTAATAGACCGTCTCGTGGGCTCGGAGATGTGTATAAGAGACAGCTCACATACTTCGTTGGCAGCATTCTTTTCATTCACCAGGCCAAATGCCGTTGGTTTTACAATGTCCAGTCCTTTTTGTACTTATCCTTTGCACCTCCCGCTCTCCTGTCTCTTATACACATCTGACGCTGCCGACGACGTGTCGTGGGGGGTGTTGGGGGTGGGGGGGGGGGGGGGGGAGGGGGGGGGGGGGGGGGGGGGGGGGGGGGGGGGGGGGGGGGGGGGGGGGGGGGGGGGGGGGGGGGGGGGGG
>NZ_JAELUG010000776.1 GCF_016429255.1 Rhizobium sp. ASV8 | reverse complement strand
CCCCCCCCCCCCCCCCCCCCCCCCCCCCCCCCCCCCCCCCCCCCCCCCCCCCCCCCCCCCCCCCCCCCCCCCTCTTTTCACGCCTCCCACGGAATACGAGATTTAATAGACCGTCTCGTGGGCTCGGAGATGTGTATAAGAGACAGGTGCTGGCCTGCTTGGCGCGCTGGTAGGTCTGGCCAAAGAGAGGGCCCATGACGGCGATTTCGATGCCGTGGTTGAAGGCGGTGCCCAGGGCAATGGCCGAGGGCCTGTCTCTTATACACATCTGACGCTGCCGACGACGTGTCGTGGGTGTATTTGGCGGGGGGGGGGGGGGGGGTGTAATAGGGGGGGGGGGGGGGGGGGGGGGGGGGGGGGGGGGGGGGGGGGGGGGGGGGGGGGGGGGGGGGGGGGG
>NZ_JAELUG010000775.1 GCF_016429255.1 Rhizobium sp. ASV8 | reverse complement strand
CCCCCCCCCCCCCCCCCCCCCCCCCCCCCCCCCCCCCCCCCCCCCCCCCCCCCCCCCCCCCCCCCCCCCCCCCTTTTACACGCACCACCCGCCATACGAGATTTAATAGACCGTCTCGTGGGCTCGGAGATGTGTATAAGAGACAGCGCCTATGCCGGATTTCTATTTTCTAAACGTGTTGAAGATTACAAATAATTTTTTACTTTATGTTCCCCCTCTTTTCTCTTTCTTTTAGGCACGGAGGGCTTCGACTGTCTCTTATACACATCTGACGCTGCCGACGACGTGTCGTGGGGGGTGTTGGGGGGGGTGGGCGGGGGGGTGAGAGAGGGGGGGGGGGGGGGGGGGGGGGGGGGGGGGGGGGGGGGGGGGGGGGGGGGGGGGGGGGGGGGGGGGG
>NZ_JAELUG010000774.1 GCF_016429255.1 Rhizobium sp. ASV8 | reverse complement strand
CCCCCCCCCCCCCCCCCCCCCCCCCCCCCCCCCCCCCCCCCCCCCCCCCCCCCCCCCCCCCCCCCCCCCCCCTTTTTGCACGCTTACGCCGGAATACGCGTTTTAATAGACCGTCTCGTGGGCTCGGATATGTGTATAAGAGACAGGTCTCGGTCACACCCTGGCACCGCTCCAGGGTGTGACCGAGACTTTCATCCCGTCGCCGATCCGCGATTGTCCGTCCATGACGACCTCATCGCCATCGTTAATGCCTGTCTCTTATACACATCTGACGCTGCCGACGACGTGTCGTGGGTGTAGAGGGGGGGGGGGGGCGGGGGGGTAGAAGGGGGGGGGGGGGGGGGGGGGGGGGGGGGGGGGGGGGGGGGGGGGGGGGGGGGGGGGGGGGGGGGGGGGG
>NZ_JAELUG010000773.1 GCF_016429255.1 Rhizobium sp. ASV8 | reverse complement strand
ACCTAGAGCAGCGCCTACGAGTATGCGAACTACAAGGAATTGAAGCTACCACTGAGGTACAGGCAGCTGCTCGAAGAGTTGCTGGTGAGACTCGTCATCTCCGGCAGCTGCTCAACAGGCACGGATTCAGCGATGACTACATTACTCAATATCTCCAGACAGGTGTCATCGCGCCGCCTGACATTGGGCATAGCCAGCAGTTTCGCACCGGAGACGCGGGGCCGACAGTACAAGCGCTCAACCAGGTCATGATCCCGAGAAGGCCCTCTAGCATCGACCCGACCGTAGCATATTCTTTACCGAGCCAGGTTATATCTGATTCGTCAATCTCGAGCTCGCCGTCCATGTCTGCAAGGACTACGTGGGAAACGTTGCCTGTAGAGTCGTCCTATAGACA
>NZ_JAELUG010000081.1 GCF_016429255.1 Rhizobium sp. ASV8 | reverse complement strand
GTGGTCTTGACCCGGACATTTCGCCGGATGCCGCCTATTTCCAGATTCCGCGCGTGGCCAAGGCGCGCAACATGGATGAGGCCAAGCTCAAGGCGATTGTCGATGCTGCCGTGGAATCCCGGGAGTTCGGCGTCCTCGGCGAGCCCGTCGTCAACGTACTGGCATTGAACCAAGTCCTCGATGCTTCTATGAAACAGTAAGTTGAACAGGTTGAGACGGCCTATGCCGTCTCAACCTCGTCATGAAAGACCACCCACCGATGGCAGATGATAGCCGCGACATGATGAGCAGGCCTTCGCCCGACGCACTTTTGGAAAAAGCAAAGGCAGAGGCGCGCGGACGGCTGAAGATCTTTCTGGGCGCGGCGCCCGGCGTGGGCAAGACCTATGAGATGCTCATATCGGGCAGGGCGAAGATCGCCGACGGGGTGGATGTGGTCGTCGGCGTGGTCGAGACCCATGGCCGGCGCGAGACGCAGGCCCTGGTCGAGGGCTTTGAAATCATTCCGCGTGTTGCCGTCGACTACAAGGGCAGGGCGCTCGAGGAGATGGATCTCGACGCCATCCTGAAGCGTCGGCCCGGATTGGTATTGGTGGACGAACTCGCGCATACGAATGCGCATGGCAGCCGGCATCCGAAGCGCTATCTCGACGTCAAGGAACTTCTGGAACGCGGCATCGATGTCTATACGACGCTGAATATCCAGCACGTCGAAAGCCTCAACGACGTCGTCTCACAGATCACGCGCATCCGCGTCAGGGAAACGGTGCCGGATTCGATCATCGATCTTGCCGATGATGTCGAGATTATCGATCTCACCCCCGACGATCTCATCAAGCGCCTGCATGATGGGAAGGTCTATGTGTCGAAGACGGCAGAGCGGGCGCTGACCAACTATTTCACGCCAGGCAATCTGACGGCGCTGCGCGAACTGGCTCTGAGGCGCACGGCGCAGCGCGTCGACGATCAGCTTCTGACCCATATGCAGGCCCATGCGATCCCCGGGCCCTGGGCTGCCGGCGAGCGCGTGCTGGTGTCCATCGACCACCACCCGCGTTCCGCCTCGCTGGTGCGCTATGCGGCGCGCATGGCGTCGCGTCTGCGTGCACCCTGGGCCGCCGTCTACGTTGAGACCAATCGATCGATCAGCTTGACGGAGGCGCAACGCGATACGATTGCCGCAACGCTCAGACTTGCCGAACAGCTCGGTGGCGAGGCCATAACCCTTCCGGGCCGCGAAGTTGCCGAGGAGCTGCTTCGCCACTCAGCCAGCAACAACGTCACCCATATCGTCATCGGTTCGCCGAAGATCGGGTCGTGGCGCGACTGGTCGCGGCGCTCAGTTTCCTACGATCTCATCCGCAAGGCCGGGGACATCAGTGTCCATGTCATTTCCGGTAGCGATGCGGATGGTCAGGCCGCAAACCGCGGCGTCAAGGTAGCGCCTTCGCCGCCTCCTTTCCAGTTGCGCGGTTATGCTCTGGCGACGCTTTATGTCGCCATTGCCCTGGGCTTCTGCGTCATCCTCGATCAGGTTCTGGACGTGCGCAATCTGGCGCTCGTCTTCCTGATGGCGGTCCTTGCCAGCGCCGTGACACAGGGTTTGCGTCCGGCGCTCTATTCCTGCATTCTCGGCGCACTTGCCTTCAATTTCTTCTTTCTGCCGCCGCGCTACACGCTGACGATCAGTGATCCGGAAAGCGTTCTCGCCTTCTTCTTCTTCCTCGGTGTCGCGATCATTGCCAGCAACCTGACGGCGACGGTGCAGCGGCAAGCCTTCGCCGCCCGCCAGCGTGCGCGAACGACGGAAGACCTCTATCTATTTTCTAAAAAGCTCGCCGGCACCGGCACGCTCGACGATGTATTGTGGGCGACGGCCTTTCAATTGGCCTCGATGCTGAAGCTGCGGGTTGTTCTGCTTCTACCCGAGCACGGAACGATCGCCGTCAGGGCCGGCTATCCGCCTGACGACACGCTCGACGATGCCGATATCGCGGCGGCGCGCTGGGCATGGGAACACAATCATGCCGCCGGCCGTGGCGCCGATACCCTGCCGGGCGCCAAGCGTCTCTACGTGCCACTGCGGACCGGCCGCACTGCGGTCGGCGTTATCGGCCTCGACAGCGATCGCCGTGAAGGCCCGCTTCTGACGCCGGAACAGCAGCGGCTTCTCGATGCTCTTGCCGATCAGGCGGCGCTTGCCATCGAGCGCGTGCAGCTGGTGGCGGATGTCGACCGAGCCAAGCTGGCCGTCGAGGCGGACCGGCTTCGCTCGGCGTTGCTGACCTCCATCTCCCATGACCTGAAGACGCCGCTCGCAGCAATCATGGGGGCGGCGGGAACCCTGCGTGATTATCTGGAAACCCTGCCGCACGAGGATCGCGTCGATCTTCTATCGACGGTTATCGATGAATCCGAACGGCTCAACCGTTTCATCGTCAACCTGCTCGACATGACCAAGATCGAGTCCGGCGCGATGGAGCCGAATTATGCGCTGCATTATGGCGGCGATATCGTCGGCAGCGCGCTGCGCCGCGCCGAGAAAATCCTCAGCCGCCACCGCGTCGAGGTCCAGATACCTGCCGACCTGCCGATGGTGAAGGTCGATCCTGTCCTGTTCGAGCAGGTTCTGTTCAATCTGCTCGACAACGCCGCCAAATATGCCCCGGATGGTTCGGCCATTCGTCTGGAGGCCTGGGCCGATATCGACAATATCGTCTTCCGGGTTATGGACGAGGGGCCCGGCATTCCGCCCACCGATCTCGAGCGTGTCTTCGATACGTTTTATCGCGTCCGCAAGGGCGATCAGGTGAGAGCCGGCACGGGGCTCGGCCTTTCGATCTGCCGTGGCTTTGTCGAGGCCATGGGCGGCACCGTTGCCGCCGGTAACCGAACGGATCGCCAAGGAGCGGTCTTTACCATCCGCATGCCAAGACCAATCGATGTCCCGAAGCTGGATGAATTGAAATGAACACGACTGCCGTCAAGATTCTCGTCGTCGACGACGAACCGCCGATCCGCAAATTGCTGCGCGTCGGCCTCGGTGCCCAGGGCTACGTTGTCAACGAGGCCCAAAATGCCGCCGCAGCTCAGGCTTCGGTCAATGAGGATCGGCCCGATCTGGTGGTGCTCGATCTCGGTCTGCCCGACAAGTCCGGGCAGGATCTGCTGATCGAGTGGCGTGAAGACGGGGTGCAGATACCAGTAGTGATCCTGTCGAGCCGCACCGATGAGGCCGGTATCGTCAAGGCCCTGGAAAGCGGCGCGGACGACTACATCACCAAGCCATTTGGCGTCAACGAGCTTGCGGCGCGCATTCGCGTCGCCCTGCGTCATCGTTTGCAGCAGCAGGGCGAAAAGGCGATCTTCCAGACCGGCGGCCTGTCGATCGATCTCGTCAAGCGCATCGTCAAGGTGGATGGCAGCGAGATCAAGCTGTCGCCGAAGGAGTACGATATTCTGCGGGTGCTCGCGCAGCACGCGGGCAAGGTGCTCACCCATCAGTTCCTGCTGAAGCAGATCTGGGGGCCGGCCGCGGATGTGCAGTACCTTCGCGTCTATGTTCGCCAGCTCAGGCAGAAGATCGAGCAAATCCCCGATCAACCCCACTATATCACCACCGAAACCGGCGTCGGCTATCGCCTTCGCGAGCCGGAATGAGATGACGGATCCGGATACGGCGCGTGGCCGGAGGTGCCGCCCCGTATCCGATGAGCCTTATGCATAAATAGCCGATTGTCCGACCACCAAGAGCGACCATGGACCTCTCCACCATCATCCTGCCCGAACATGTTTTCATCGGAGTGGCCGCACCGACAAAATGGCGGGCGTTGCAGATCCTATCCACGAAGGCAGCCAGCTGTTTCGGCCTTGATGGTTCGGTCGTGCTGCGAGCGCTTGAAACGCGCGAGAAGCTTGGAACGACTGGCATCGGCAACGGTGTGGCGGTTCCTCACGCTGCGATCGCCGGCATGACGAGGCCGCGGGGGCTTCTAGCCCGTTTCGCTCAGCCGGTGGACTTCGAGGCCATCGACGATATCCCGACCGAATGGGCTTTCTTGCTGCTTTTCGGCGAGGGCGGCCGCAGCGAATATCTCAACGTGCTGGCCGCCATCGCCAGACGGCTGAGGGCTGAAGGCGTACAGGCTGCGATGAAACAGGCAAAAAGCGCCGACGAACTCTATTCCATCTTTCACGTCTGATCCCGGCATCGGTTACTGGTGATTGTGGCGTTGCGCCCTCCCGCGGGAATGTGATTTCACTTTTCTGGATTCTATGGGATGCTGTTCTCCGAAGTTCCTGAAAACGGGAACGGTCTTCGTTACTTTATACGACCAAGTTGATAGGGTTTAGGGGCAAACGAAGGGGGTTCATCCATGCAGACGATAAGGCTTTCCCGGCTTCTCGCCACCGCAGTTTTGATCGGCAGTTTTTCGATTGCGGCGGTTGCGCCGACATGGGCGGCGGACAAGACGCTTCTGAATGTCTCCTACGATCCGACGCGTGAGTTGTATAAGGATTTCAATACCGTCTTTGCTGCAAAGTGGAAGAAGGACACCGGCGAAACGATCAACATCAAGGCTTCGCATGGTGGTTCCGGTGCCCAGGCACGCTCGGTCATCGATGGTCTCGACGCCGATGTCGTGACGCTGGCGCTCGAAGGCGATATCGACGCAATCGCCAAGGCCACGCACAAGATCCCAGCCGATTGGAAAACCAAGTTCCCCAACAATTCCGTTCCCTACACTTCGACCATCGTTTTCCTGGTGCGCAAGGGCAACCCGAAGGCCATCAAGGACTGGCCGGACCTGGTCAAGGATGGCGTTGAAGTCATCACACCGAATCCGAAGACATCGGGTGGCGCTCGCTGGAATATTCTGGCGGCATGGGCCTGGGCCAAGCAGGCCGATGGCGGCGATGACGCCAAGGCGCAGGAGTATGTCTCCAAGCTTTTGAAGCATGTTCCCGTGCTCGATACCGGCGCACGCGGCGCGACGACGACCTTCGTACAGCGCGGGCTCGGCGATGTGCTGCTCGCCTGGGAAAATGAGGCCTACCTCTCCCTCGACGAACTCGGTCCCGATAAATTCGAGATCGTAACCCCATCCGTCTCAATCCGCGCCGATCCTCCGGTCGCGGTCGTCGATGGCAATGTCGACAAGAAAGGCACCCGCAAGATCGCGGAAGCCTATTTGAACTATCTCTACTCGGACGAGGGCCAGAAGATCGCCGCCAAGCATTATTACCGGCCGACCAAGCCGGAAGCGGCCGATCCCAAGGATATCGCCCGTTTCCCGGCCTTGAAGCTCGCGACGATTGACGATTTCGGCGGATGGAGCCAAGCTCAGCCGAAGTTCTTCGATGACGGTGGCGTCTTCGATCAGATCTACAAGCCGGGGCAATAAGTCTGAATGCATTCCATAACCCGCAAACGGTGGCGGTTTCGGCAGCCGAGTGTCATTCCGGGCTTCGGATTGGCGCTCGGCGTTACCTTGGCTTGGCTCATCTTCATCGTTCTCATTCCGCTGTCTGGATTGCTGTGGAAGAGCAGCGCTCTCGGCTGGTCGAAATTCTGGGCTCTGGCTCTTGATGTGCGCACGCTCTATGCGCTGCGGATGAGCTTTGGCGGCGCTTTCGTCGCTGCGCTCGTCAACGCTGTCCTCGGGCTCATCCTTGCCTGGGTGTTGGTACGATACCGCTTTCCCGGCAAGCGCATCCTCGACGCCATGGTCGATTTGCCGTTTGCCTTGCCGACGGCCGTCGCCGGCATCGCGCTGACGACGCTCTATGCGCCGAATGGCTGGATCGGCCAGTTCCTGGCCCCGCTCGGCATCAGGATTGCCTTCACCCCGATCGGCATCGTCATCGCGCTGATTTTCGTTGGCCTGCCCTTTGTGGTGCGTACGGCCCAGCCTGTCATGGAGGAGATCGACCGTGAGGTGGAGGAGGCGGCGGCGACCTTGGGAGCGACCCGCTTCCAGACGATCACCCGCGTCTTGCTACCCGGCTTGGCGCCGGCTGCGCTCACAGGCTTTGCGCTGGCTTTTGCCCGTGCCGCCGGCGAATACGGCTCGGTCATCTTCATCGCCGGGAATAAGCCTTACGTCTCGGAAATCGCTCCGCTGCTGATCGTCATCCGCCTCGAGGAATATAACTACGCGGCAGCGACGGCGATCGCGACCGTGATGCTGTTCATTTCCTTCACCATGCTTCTGATCATCAATCTCATTCAGGCCTGGAGCAGAAGGAGGTACGGCTATGGCGCATGATCTTTCTGCCGCGCCCGCTGTGGAACAGTCGGTCATCACGGAAAGCCGGATTGCCCGCATTATCTTTGTGCTGATTTCGCTGGCCTTCCTGACCCTGATGGTGCTTCTGCCTCTGGCCGCCGTGTTCGTCGAAGCCTTTCGAAAGGGCATTGAAACCTTTTTCGACGCCTTGGTCGATGAGGAAACCTTCGCAGCCATCCGGCTGACTTTGATCGTTGCCGGCATCAGCGTGCCGCTCAACCTTGTCTGCGGCGTCGCTGCCGCATGGGTGATCGCCAAGTTCGAGTTCAAGGGCAAGGCGTTCCTCACGACCCTAATCGATCTGCCTTTCTCGGTTTCCCCGGTCATCTCGGGTCTGGTATTCGTGCTGTTGTTCGGTTCCAACAGCATGCTCGGACCATGGCTGCAGAGCAATGGTATCCAGATCCTGTTTGCTGTTCCCGGTCTCGTTCTGGCGACGATGTTCGTGACTTTCCCCTTCGTCGCGCGCGAATTGATCCCGTTGATGCAGGAGCAGGGCAGCGCCGATGAAGAGGCGGCCCTCTCGCTCGGCGCCAATGGCTGGCAGACCTTCTGGTATGTCACCCTGCCGAATATCAAATGGGGCCTGCTCTACGGCGTGCTGCTCTGCAACGCCCGCGCGATGGGGGAGTTCGGGGCGGTTTCGGTCGTCTCCGGTCATATCCGCGGCGAAACCAACACCATGCCGCTGCAGGTCGAGATCCTCTACAACGAATATAATTTCTCAGGGGCTTTTGCCGTTGCTACGCTTCTGGCCCTGCTTGCCCTTGTCACACTGCTACTGAAGACGTTGCTGGAAATGCGCTATAGCGAAGAGATCGCAGCCAGCCGGCGTCACTGAAGGAATTTTTGATGGAAGTTCGCGTTCAAAACCTGCGCAAGGAATTCGGTCGCTTTCCCGCATTGCATGACGTGTCGCTGGATATCCGCTCGAGCGAGCTGATCGCGCTTCTCGGTCCGTCCGGCTCGGGTAAGACGACGCTTCTGCGCCTCATTGCCGGTCTGGAAACACCGACGGAAGGCAGGATCTTCTTCGGTGAAGACGATGCCTCGCGAAAGACCGTACAGCAGCGCAACATTGGCTTCGTGTTTCAGCACTACGCTTTGTTTCGGCATATGACCGTGCTGGAGAATATCTCCTTCGGCCTCAAGGTCCGGTCGGCATCGCGCCGTCCGCCGCGCGACGAAATTCGCAGGCGCGCGGTGGAGCTCTTGGAACTGGTGCAATTGAACGGTCTGGAGAAGCGTTATCCAGCCCAGCTTTCCGGCGGGCAGCGGCAGCGTGTGGCACTGGCGCGCGCTATGGCGGTCGAGCCGAACGTCCTGCTTCTGGACGAGCCATTCGGCGCTCTCGATGCGCAGGTGCGCAAGGATCTGCGCAAGTGGTTGCGCGAGATCCATGATCGGACCGGCCACACCACGGTTTTCGTGACCCATGACCAGGAAGAGGCGCTGGAGCTTGCCGACCGTGTGGTCGTGCTCAACAAGGGCGCCATCGAGCAAGTCGGAACGCCGGACGAGATATACGACACGCCGAATTCTCCCTTCGTCTATGGCTTCATCGGGCAATCCAATCGCGTCAAGGTACGCATCGCAAGCGGCGAAATATGGTTCGAGGACAGGCCGCTAGGGTTGAGCACGCCGCACGAGCCGAATGGCGAGGCCTATCTTTATTTCCGCCCGCACGACATTGAGCTGCATGAGGGTGATGGCGGCTCTATTGCCGGCTTGCTTATCGCCAGCAGACGCGTCGCGGGCACAAGGCATCTTGAGCTCAATATCGGCGCCAACCACGATAATATCGAGATCGAGCTGCCGCCGAACAAGGCGGATGCGCTCGATCGGAACCGCATTGCCTTCAGGCCGACCCGATGGACGCTGTTCCGTAACGGTGTCTGAGGGTCAGGCGCCTTTGTCGAAGCGAGGTTGACCGATCAGTCTTCCGGATGGGCGGCAGATGCGAAGCCGCCGCCCTGATAGACGACCGCCGGATCGTTCGGATCTTCCGGCGTGGCTTGCGACAGGATTTCGGCGCGCCATGGGGCAGCGCTATCGCGCGGCTTCCAGCCAAGGAAGGCGGCATTGCCGTTATCCCACCACTGCTCGACATTGTCGGAAACACCATAGATGATCGTGTGTCCGAGACGCGGCGCATCGAAGGCGCAGCCGCACAGGGACAAAAAGTCCCGCGCGCTGAACCATGTCGCCAGCATGCGCGTGTTGCGCGGTTCCGGAAAGCAGGAGCCGATGCGGACCGACAACGTCTCCTGGCCGAACTTGTCGAAGTAGAGGCTGGCGACGGCCTCGCCGAAAACCTTCGAGACGCCATAGAGCGAATCCGGCCGCGTCGGGACTTTGTTGTCGATGCGCTCGTCGCGCCGATAGAAGCCGATGGTGTGGTTCGAGCTTGCAAAGACGATGCGCGGCTTGCCGGCGGCGCGCGCGGCCTCGTAGAGATTGTAGAGGCCGACGATATTGCCCTGCAGGATCATATCGAAGGGTTTTTCAACCGAGATGCCGCCGAGATGGATGATGCCGTCGACCCCTGTAACGAGAGAGGTGACGCCATCGCGGTCGGCGAGATCGCAGGCGACGAAACGTTCGCTCGGCCTGAGATCGCGTATCGGGGCGAGATCGGACAGGACGACGTTTTCAGCAATTTGCGACAGGAGCGGCCTGAGGGCCTGTCCGACGCCGCCGGCAGCGCCTGTAAGCAGCAGAGTTTTCAACATGATTGTCTCCCGATCGATCTCGTTGCGGGTAAGTTATAATATGTCCTTTTGCCAGTCATCATATATCTGTAGGATTGGCCGGCAAAACCGAGGAAGAATGGGATGCGGCGCGAGGGCCTGATCGCAAGGAAAGAGGACGAAGCGCAGCCTTCCGGCAAGCGCAACCTTGTCGACCATGTCGCCCAGCAATTGCGCGAGGATATTCTGAGCGGTGCATCTGCACCCAGTGAGAGGCTGCCGAGCGAAAGTGGTTTGACCGAGCGCTACAAGGTCAGCCGCACGGTCATTCGCGAGGCGATTGCATCGCTGCGTGCCGACGGTCTCGTAGACGTGCGGCACGGTGTCGGTGTCTTCGTCAGTGCGGCGCCGTCATTTCCGTCGGCAGGTCTCCTTACGACGGATCCGGCCCGGATTTCGTCGATTATCGAAATGCTGGAGCTGCGCACCGCTGTCGAAACGGAGGCGGCGGCGATTGCAGCTGTTCGCCGTTCACCGGTACAGGAGGAGGCGATCCTCGAACGTTGCAAGGAAATCGATCGTGCCTTGCGCGCCGGCGTCGCCACATCGGACGCCGATTTTGCCTTTCATCTGGCCATAGCGGACGCGACCAACAATCCGCGCTTCAAGCAATTTTTGGAGCTGAGCGGTAGAAGCATGATCCCTCGCTCTTTCCTGCTCGATCACGGCAACAAAGATGCCGCCATCGACTACATTACGCAGATTCAGGCCGAACATCGCCAGATTGCCGAGGCGATCTCCGACCGGGACGAAGAAGCCGCCAGGACAGCCATGCGCCGACATCTTGTGGGCAGCCAGCAGCGCTATCGCAGCCTCATCCGCGGAAAATAGCCAACAGGGCAGGCGTCTCACAATCTCCGTGAAGGCCTTCGGCATTGCGCGGTCCATACAGTCGACCTCGGCTGCCTTGCGGCCACTCTCCTTTGCAACGGCTCCAAATAGTTTGCGCGGATCGCTCCGCACCGCCCACTTTCCCGCAACCCGCGCTTGAAGTTCGTGCGGCTATGATATAAAGAAATCCTTATGCCTTTATATGGGAGATGGACGTGCCCTTACCCCTATTTGCTTTGTTTCTAGCCGCCTTTGCGTTTGGCACCACTGAATTTGTCATTGCAGGTATTCTCCCGGATGTGGCTCAGGGCTTGGGGGTCTCCATTCCCTTTGCCGGATATCTGGTCTCCGGCTATGCGCTGGGTATCGCTATCGGCGGGCCATTCCTGACAATGGCCACGCGGCGGGTCTCGCGCCGCACCATTCTTCTCGCCCTCACAATCGCTTTCTGCTTGGGGCAAGTCGCATGTGCGCTCGCGCCAAGCTTTGCCACAATGCTCGCCTTCCGGGTAGCGACCGCCGTCGCCCATGGCGCCTATTTCGGCATCGCCATGGTGGTTGCGGTCGGTCTCGTCCCACAGGAGTTTCGTGGTCGCGCCGTTTCCGTCATTCTTGCCGGCCTGACGGTTTCGAACATCATCGGCGTGCCCGCAGGTGCCGCTATTGGCGGCCTTTGGGGATGGCGGACCACATTCTGGGCGATGACCATAGTCGGTGTCCTCGCACTGATCGCGATATGGGTGTTGATCCCGCAGACCAAAAGCGAGCCCCAGCAGCCCGGCCATCTGGGCAAGGAAGTGCGCGTCCTTGGACGTCAGCAAGTCTGGACGTCGCTCATCATGATGCTTGCCCTGATGATCGGGCAGATGGTGCCTTTCACCTATATAACACCGCTTTTGCGGGAGGTGACGGGTCTTGATGCCATGGTCATTCCTTGGGTACTCCTCCTCAATGGCGTTGGGGCAACACTCGGCGTTTTTATCGGGGGGCGGTTGTCGGATTGGAAGCTCATGCCTTCGTTGATCGCATTGCTTGCCATTCAGGCCGTAACGCTCGCCGTTCTCTATATGGTTAGCCCCTATCCCGTGGCGATGACCGTGACGATTTTTGTTTGGGGTGCTCTCAATTTCGCTATCGGCACCCCGATTCAAGCTCGCATTCTGATGTGGACCGCCGATGCACCCAGCTTGGCTTCCTCGCTCATTCCATCGGGGTTCAATATTGGGATCGCCATTGCGGCGGTCGTGGGCGCTGCTTTGCTTGAGGGAGGGTATGGCTATCGCAGTTTGCCGGTGCTGGGCGCTTTCGCGCTTGTTCTGGCCTGCGTGGTTGCAATCTTCTCTGCCCTCGGCGAAAGGCGCAGTGGTGCCATTCCCCCGCATGCGGTTCTCACATAATTCGCCATATCTGGCTTTGATGCAAACCGGCCGGAGACTTGCCTTTCACGGGCCGTGGCTACCATTTCCGGGTTCTGAAGCTTCTCCGCATGCGGGGAAGCCTTCGCTTGACAGCATGCAGGCTATCGCGCTAGAGGCCAAAACACAGTTGCTCGTGTAGCACTGTCGTAGGCGTTACCGTCATCCAACGCGCCTTTGTCGAGAAGGTCCCAGCAGGGAGGTCTCGATGGAAGAGGCGTTTATGGTATGACTTCGTTTTCTCCACCTCCGATCCTTGGCCCGTTGTTGGCTCAAACAGCGTTACCGCGTGTTGGTATGCCGTCAGGCAAAGCTGTTCGCTCGAACCTAACGACCGGGTCCTTGGTGCATTGCCTTGTCGCGATGGCCGAGCTGCAATCGAGTGGCACAGGAAGACGACGTTTCCCCATCTGGCGCTGGCGCCACCTGTACAGCCGTGTTGTTTCGCTTCAACCGCGTTGGTTCAAGCAAAGGACAGGCAATCGAACAGGTGCGCGCTCTAAACGGCCGTTCCGCGGACATCCCTGAAAAGGAATTCGCAAGCGGTCAAATCGTCGGCCCATGGCCAAACGAAACGATGGAGCAAAACTATGCGAATGACTGGCAACACCATCCTCATCACCGGCGGCACCAGCGGAATCGGTCGCGCGCTCGCCGAAGCGTTCCATGACCGCGGCAATCGCGTCATCATTACCGGACGGCGCCTATCCCTGCTTGAAGAAATCGCTGCAGACCGCCCCGGACTGGTGGGATTGCCGCTCGATCTGGATGACCCGAGCTCGATATCCAAGCTGGCAAACGACGTGCGGGCATGCTTTCCCGAACTCAACATGCTCATCGCCAACGCAGGCATTTCCCGATCGGAGGATATGACCGCGGAAGGTTGGGATGTTTCCGATGCCCAAGCGATCATCGAGACGAACATCTTGGGCATATTGCGCGCAACGGCTGCTTTCCTGCCACTGCTCAAGACCCAGAAGGCGGCTGCGATCATGGCGACCAGCTCAAACCTCGCGTTCATTCCGCGCGCAGATTTCCCGACTTATTGCGCCAGCAAGGCTTTCCTGCATTCCTGGCTGCAATCGTTGCGACATCAGCTTCGCAACATTCCGGTCGAAGTGCTTGAGCTTTCGCCGCCTTACGTGCAGACCGAGCTTACGGGCAGTCATCAAGTCACCGATCCGCGCGCCATACCGGTCGACGCCTATGTGGCGGAGGTCATGCAGTTGTTGGAGACGGGAAGACATCCGCGGGGCGAGGTGCTGGTCGAGCGCGATCGCGCACGCCGTTCAGCCGAACGGGAAGGGCGCTACGACGACGTCTTCGCGGCGATCAACCCCGCCTGATACCTGGCTCCGCTCTCGTCACGGCCTTTCTTTAAGAGGCCGTGACAGCCATGCTGAACCCACAGACGAGCCTTAAGCTCAGGCCGTTTGCGACTGCGCTTCGGCCTCCGCCCCGTGTGATCCGAGGCTGACGACGGCCTTGATGGGCAAATGATCGGAGGCGACTCTGGCCAATGGCGAGTCATGGACTTCGACAGCAGAAATCATGCCTCGCCGGTTCGCCATGATACGATCGAGCGCCAGAAGCGGTAGCGTCGACGGAAAGCTCGGTACGGCCGGAGGCAGCGGCCCGAAAGCGTTCTGGAAGGTATTGAGCGACGAGCGATCGCCCAGCCGCCATTCGTTGAGGTCGCCGAGCAGAATGGTCGGCATTTCGCCGCCATTGTTCATGAGATCGACGATCAGCCGCGTCTGCTGGGCGCGCGAGCGATGCAGCAGGCCGAGATGAGCGGCGATGATCCTGATGCTGCCGCCCCGCGCGAGCTCGATCTCTGCAATCAACGCGCCGCGCGGCTCTAGCCCTGGCAGCTTGATCTGGTGCACGTCGCGCACTGTGCCCTGTTTGAAGAGAACGACATTGCCGTGCCAGCCATGCGCCTTGCGGGTGCCGGCGATCGGTACCGGAATGAGCCCGGTTTCGCGTTCGAGGCGGCGCAGGTCGAGCAGACCGGTACGCTCCCCGAAGCGGCTGTCAGCCTCCTGCAGGCCGATGACGTCGGCGTCTATTTCATGAATGACCCGGCTGGTTCTCTCCGGGTCGAAGCGGCGGTCGGCCCCTACGCATTTGTGGACATTGTATGAGGCGATCAGCGTGCCTTCCGGACGATCGGGCTTGTCCGTTGGCCTGGGGCGCGATTTGCTTCGGTTCTTCAGGCTTTCCAGAATGCTCGCACGGAGGCTTTCTTTCTTTTTTCTCATTTATCCGTCGACCGTTCCTTGATCAGACCATGTCGGGTACATCAGGCAGAGTATAGGAACCGATGGTTGATCTTGTCATGTGAAAAGGCTGCAACAGGGACGGTTTGTCTCTGCGGCCTCCCATCAGAGGTAGGGCGAACCGAGCCAGAGGATCTTCTCGATCAGCCTGACGATGAACGGGCGCGCCCGCAGCTTCTCGAGATCGACCGGATGCGCAGTTTCCAGAATCGCGCCGATATGGGCATCGATCGTGCCGGCAAAGCCGCGATCGAGCACCTCAAGATCCACCTCGAAATTCAACCGCAGGGACCGCGGATCGAGATTGGACGAACCGACATAGGCCCAGATGCCGTCGATCGCCAGCAGCTTCGAATGGTTGAACGGCCCTTCAGCGCGCCAGATGCGGCAATAGTTCTTCAGCATCTGGTCGAACTGTGCGGTCATGGCGCGGTCGACGAGCACGAGGTTGTTGGCCGTCGGTACGACGATGTCGACCTCGACGCCGCGTCTTGCCGCCGTCACCAATGCGCTGATCAACTCCCGATCCGGCAGGAAATAGGGGGACATGATGCGGATCGTCTTGTGCGCCACCGATAGCGCGCCGATGAGCATCTTGTGATTGGTCTCGAGACTGCGGTCCGGCCCCGAGGCGACGACGCGCATCAGGACCGGTGCTCCGGGCTCGTTGGCTGGCACCGCAATCCGCCATTCGTCGCTGTCCAGAACCTCGCCCGTGGTAAAGCGCCAGTCTTCGGCGGCTGTATTGAAGAGGTCCGCAACAGCTGGACCTGTCACGCAGAAATGCATGTCGCGCGCGCTGTGTTCGTGGGCGAACTCGCGCGTGAAGCCCTGACGTATGTTCATGCCGCCTGTGAAGGCAATCCGCCCGTCGATGCTCAGAATCTTGCGGTGAGTGCGCAGGTTCGCATAGGGTAATCTGAGGCCGATGATGACATTGCCATTGAAGACATCGACATTGACGCCGCCTTGGCTGAGATAGCCCATGATGCTCGGCACTGAATAGCGAGCGCCGACCGCATCGATAAGGACGCGCACGCTGACGCCGTGTTTGACGGCCTCGATCAGCGCATCGGCGATACGTAGGCCGATCGGGTCGCGGTCGAATATATAGGTCTCCATAAGAATGCTGCGCTCGGCGCCGTCAATCGCGGCTTTCATCGCGGCATAGGCGGCATCGCCGCTTGTCAGCATTTCGATGGTATTGCCAGTGCTCATCGTATAGCGGACCACGCGGTCGCCAAGCGTTTTCATCGAGCCGAAGCGGTCACCGAAAAGCCGCCGTACCTGATCGTCCTCGGCATCGAAGCTGGCGAGCTTGCCGATTGCGTTTTCGCGAAAGAGCGCGTCGCGTTGCGAGCCGAGCGAGGCGCGGCGGATGCGGTTTATGCCTGCGACGGCATAGAGCAGCGCCCCGATGATAGGCGATAGGATGACGACGCCGACCCAGCCGATTGCTGCGCGAACATCCTCTTTGGTCATGGCTGCGTGGATCGCCGCGACCGCTCCCATGGCGATGGAGAGCACAGCGAGAATTTGGCCCCAATGGGCAGCCACAAGGTCGATCATGCCGCGAGTATATCTTCGGCAGCAAAAGCTGCAATCTGCCGCCTTGCAATCTTTGATGCATGGAGGTTTTCGGTGCGAAAGCCGATCGTATTAGATATTTTTAATTGAACCGCATGATCGCCGCGATCATAGTAACACCGTTCGGCCGCTTCGCTACCGTCCCCCACGGTATACCTGTGTTCCTTGTGTGAAGCGCCACTGCGGTTCGAGGGTCAAGACTCGCGAAATCGCCCCGTTGCTCGCAGTTGAGCGTGGGGTCTTGGCTGCTCGGGGGAGGTATGAAAGCCCGCGTTTCAAGAACGGGCATTGTTCACCAACCATGTTCATTGATGCGAACGGAGAACAGCAGATGTTGGAATCTCGGGACGAATGGATCAAGAAACGCGCATATGCCATATGGGAGGAGGAAGGCTATCCTTCCGGTCGTGACGTTACGCACTGGCAGCAGGCAAGCAGCGAGCGCATTGCATTTGAGAAGAGCGTCGGCAAGGAAAGCAAGCTCGGCGCGAAATCCAAGGCAAAGCGCAAGCCGACGGTCGATGTAGCTGCCGCCGTCGAAGAGACGGCGGACAAGCCTACCACGAGGCGGACCCCGAAGAAGGCTGTTAAAGCCAAAGCCTGATGCAAGTGCCGCCCCTGAGTGCGGCGGAGGCGAGGGCGGCTCGATGATGAGCGTCGAGCCGCTCGTTTCTTGACAGTTGATGTCGAGATATTCGCAATAATTTCGGTAGCTTGGCCTCAAGGCACGGAATAATTGTCACACATTGGTGCTACTGGAGCGGGTTAGGGAGCCCTGCCATGCGCAATAGCTGTATCGATGATCTGGAAGTTACTGTGTCGATGATCGTTGCAATGTGCCGTCGTCGCACCTGGCTGGGCCAGGTAGGGATGGCACGATGACATCCCTTCTCGCGCTTGCCGCGCTCTACCTCTTGGCCGCATTGATCCTTATCCTGATCATCGACCGTTCCGTCGGGGTGTTTTTTCCAGCCTCCGCTGAAGGGCATGGTACGCCCCGCACGGGCCGCCGCACCTGGTTCGGAGCCATCGATCGCGGCTCTCCCAGCCAGGTATCGGAACCTTTTCCGTGACGATGGGTTGGTCTTTCATCCGAAACAGGGAGAAAGATCATGCCACGTGGAGACAAATCCGCTTACACGGACAAGCAGAAGCGTAAAGCCGAGCATATCGAAGAAGGGTATGAGAACCGTGGCGTTTCCCATGACGAAGCAGAGCGGCGTGCGTGGGCGACGGTCAACAAGGAGAGTGGCGGCGGCAAGAAATCGGGTTCGGGTCGCGGCCACCCGGAAAACCACCTCTCATCGGAGAAAGGTGGCAGGATCGGCGGCCGTGCTTCTGCGAACCGGCCGGCATCCGAGCGTTCTGCGTCAGCCAAGAAGGCTGCCGCGACGCGCAAGCGCCACGAACAGGGCACTCATTCCTGAGAGATGATCAGAAAAAGAAAGGCCTCGGTCGCGCTAATAGCGGGTGAGAGGCTCGTTGAGCAGCATAGACCCTTTCGTTTGGCAAAGCCGATGATAGGCTCTCAACAGGCGCGGGCAGTGCATTCCACCGTCGAAAGCCCGAGCCCGCATTTGGCGACATCGACATATCGATCTGCAATGGCTGCAGGATGTGCTTTGGGAGAGAAAAATGCCTTATGAGCTTTACTATTGGGACAGCATACAAGGTCGTGGCGAGTTCGTGCGGTTGGCGCTGGAGGAGGCGGGCGCCGATTACGTTGACGTTTGCCGTGGATCGTCCAGTAACGGACATGGAATACCGGCCATGATGGCGATCATGGGAAGCAGATCCCATGCCGATATCCCGTTCGCGCCGCCGTTCCTGAAGGATGGCGATCTCATCATTCCCCATGTGGCGAACATACTGATGTATCTTGGGCCGAGGCTGGGTCTTGCTCCCAAAAATGAGGGTGACCGTCATGTGTTGAATGGTCTCCAGCTGACGATTACCGATTTTGTCGCTGAAGTGCATGATACCCACCATCCTATTGCCACCTCGAAGTACTATGAGGATCAGAAGGTTGAGGCTAAGGCCCGTGCCGCTGAATTTATTGAAAACCGCATTCCGAAATACATCGGTTATTTCGAACGGGTCCTCCATCAGAATCCAAAGGGCCCCGCTCACATTTTCGGTGGCGAATTGACCTATGTGGATCTGTCGCTCTTCCAGATCTATGAGGGATTGCGATATGCCTTTCCGCGCGCGACCGCGCATCTTTCAAGCCGCTATCCGCATCTGAGCGCGCTGCATGCGGCTGTCATGAAACGGCCCAACATTGCTCGCTATCTGCAGTCGGACCGCCGTATACCTTTCAATGAAAACGGCATCTTCCGGCATTACCCGGAATTGGATAGAGATATGGCGTAAGCGATGCTCATCTATCAGTTCATCCCCGCGTGCTGGATCGTTCTGATCCTGATCTGGCTCTTCGCCTCTTTTGGCGTCAAGAAAACCGTGAGGCAGGAAAATCCCCTGTCGCGACTGGGCAATACCCTGCCGATCTGGCTAGGCGCCTTTCTGTTGGCTGCCCACCGTTCCTGGCTGGGTCCCCTCAACATTCTCATTATTCCGCACGGCTTGAGCATTTACTATTTCGGCGCGGCTCTGACGTTCATCGGCGTCGTCTTCGCGATATGGGCGCGCTTTCACATTGGCCGAAACTGGAGTGGTGTCATCACGGTCAAGCAAGACCATGCGCTGATCCGCTCCGGTCCCTACGCACTGGTACGCCACCCGATCTATTCAGGTCTGACGCTCGCCGTCATCGGTTCGGCTATCGCGCGTGGCGATATTGCCGCGGGGCTTGCCATCGTCGCCATTCTCTATGCGGTTCTGCGCCGCGTCCAAATCGAGGAAAGCTGGATGAGCGAGACCTTCGGCAGCGCCTATGCCGACTACAAGGCCTCCACGCCGGCTCTCGTCCCATTCATAAAATAGGTCACGCCTTCAGTTTCGATGCGGCGTCGAAAAAGCCGGCCCAGGGATCGCTGTCTGCGCTCCCCAGGCGCGCGGCGGCGTTCTTGACGGTGAATGTGGCCGGCCCGATTTTGTCGTTCAACTCTTCCCAACCGATCGGCATCGAAACGGCGGCTCCCGCTCGCGCCCGCGACGAATAGGGTGCGACCGCTGTGTTGCCTCGACCGTTGCGCAGATAATCGATGAAGATATGGCCCGTTCGTTTCGCTTTGCTGGCGACCGACAGATATCTGTCCGGGCTATCGGCGCTCATGGCATGAGCGATAGCCTCAGCCGTATCCTTGACCCTCGGCCAAGCTGCGTCTGGCTTGAGAGACGCAACCACATGTAGTCCCTTGCCGCCGGAGGTCTTGACGAACGAAGCAAGGCCGAGCGCCGAAAAGCGCTCCCTGATCTCCTGCGCGGCCGCAATGACCGCGGTCCAGTCGACATCTTCGCCGGGATCGAGGTCCATGATGATCATGTCGGGCTTTTCCCAATGGTCTGTCGTCGTGCCCCAGGGGTGTATTTCCAGCGCCGCTGATTGGACGAGCGCCGCAAGACCGTCAAAGCCCTCGATCTTCAGAAACTTGGCGCTCTGCTCGTCCTCGGGATCGGCAATTTCGATAATATGCGGACTAAGGCCCTTCCAGGCATGTTTTTGGAAGAAGCGAGGCCCGCTTATGCCTTCCGGGCATCGCAGCAGAGCCAACGGTCGATTGACCACAAAGGGCGCCATTCGCGGCCAAGCCAGAGCGTAGTAGTCAACCAGATCCTGTTTGCTCACGCCATCGTCCGGCCAGTAGAGCCGCTCGGGATGCGTCAATTGAACGGAAGTTGCAGTTCGGCTCTCAATGGGCGTCTTTGCCATTCGCATGCGCTCCATCTTCCTGTGACGGGAAAGCTGTATCGGACGGAGACTAGCATTGCCCGACGCAGGAAGTCGATCGTTTCGGCGCCCTACGGCATCAACTGGCCACCGTTGACTTCGATAATCTGGCCCGTGATGTAGCCGGACAGTGTCGGCGATGCCAGAAACAGATAGGCGCCGACGCAATCCTCCGGCGTGCCGACGAAGCCCATCGGGATGGTTTTACGCTGAAGCTCCATCTGCTCGTCATTCGTATAGCGCTCGTGGAAGGGCGTCGCGATGACGCCGGGCGCGACGGCATTGACGCGGATCTTGTCGTTGACGAATTCCTTGGCGTGACCATGTGTGATGGTCGAGACGAAGCCCTTCGAGGCGGCATAGAGGATCGCGCCATTCCCGCCGCCGTTGCGCGCGGCGATCGATGTCGTGTTGATGACGAAGCCACCCTGCTTCTTGAGGTGAGGGTGGGCAGCTCGGGTCGCCGCAAGCACCGAGCGGGCGTTGAGGTTCATGACGCGCTCGTAGTGCTCGTCGGTCATGGCGGAGGTCGAAAGCCGCCCCAGCATGCCGCCGGCATTGTTGACCAACCCATCCAGTCCACCAAGGGCTTTGGCGGCGTCCTCTACCACACGTTCGGTTTCGCCGTCTTCGGAGACGTCGCCCTGTATCAGATGAACCGTGCCACCGGCAGCCGTGATCTCGGCCGCCAGTCGTTCGGCGGGCTCGCGGCTTGCATTGAAGTGGAGGCCGACCTTCATGCCTTGCGCGGCGAAGGCGCGCGCCACGGCAGCGCCTATGCCGGTCGATGCGCCGGTGATCAGCACTCGCTTGCCGGCGAGTTCGGGAATGCGAATGGAAGCAAGGGATTGCGCAAGTTCTGCCATGACGTCTCCTCCGGAACCTCGATAATCATATGATGAAATCATTCTGCTACGTGAGGCGCAAGAGCCGTAGGGCAAGATGGGCAAATGGACGCGGCAATGCCCCCGCTGGGTAGTCATTCAGACCAGCGTGATGCGCATTGTTGCCGATGCTCCGGTCGTTCAGTCGGATCAGGCAAGGATATCGCTGCTCAGCGGTTGCGGCACGACGGTGCCGTGTCGCTGCACGCGGGCTCGCAACAAATGGCCAGATAGCAGCAGGAACCGGAAACACACTCGGTTGGCCTCGACGAAAAGCCGATATGGAAGGACGGTCAGATAGTGTGCTCGCGAGCGATGATACCGCCGCCGTTGCCGGATGCCTTGAATTTGAGACGGCAGCCCGAGCTGCTGGTTGATGGGAATGGGGGTAACGAAAGCCGACTTCAGTCCCTGAAAGAACTCCAGGTCGAACGCCAGATCGAATGGTAGGCGTATGGGGAGCAGCACCTTGACGAACCATCGCGCGGCCCGTCGATTGATGAGATAGGCGCCTGATCCCTTTTCCCTGGTCAAGGCAATCGCCAGGCTTCGGCTTTCGGTGAGTTTGGAGAACTCGAACTTCCTGCCCGCGCTGACGGTCGACAGGCGCAGGATATCCCATGTCTCCGCCTGCCCGAGCGCGGCCTTGATGATGTCTGGAAGATCGGGCGGAAATTCGAGATCGTCCTCCAGAATGAGCGCGAATTCGTCATCGGAAGCAACAAGACGCCGGGCGCATTCGACATGGCTCAGATAGCAACCGATTTCCCCGGGATTTCGCCGGCGGCCATGCATGAAACGAAAAGAGATTTCGCTGAACTGCTTGATCGGAAATTCGATCAGGCTGCCGTCGATCGCCGGCACACGTTCGAACGTTAGGCCGATCTGCTCCAGCTTCTCCCGCATGTCGGTCAGGCGATCACTTGCCCGATCCAGGTTGATCAGAAATATCTTCAGCGAAGCCCCGGTACGCCCTGCATCATGCATGTTCTCGTCCAATTCAACGTCGCGACATTGCGTCGCTTTCCGGAGCGAACATGTTCATTTCAGCTGACAGGAGCCTGACAGGCCAAGGCACAACGCCAGCGCGGAATGCCTTCAAACGCCGACAAAGCCGGTTTTGCACATGTTACACATGCTTGGCTGGCCGAAAGACACGTTGTTGAGGGGCCGCGAATGTGCGACGATATCGTCCGGGAGGAGCGGTCCATGGTGTCGACTTTGTCGCACATTAAGGAGATCGAGCGTGTCGCAATGGGGGCCACGAGCCCGCGCGATGCGCCGGTAGTACAGTCCTGGTTGCGTTGTCTGAACGATTACAGGCTCGATCCTGCCGCTGCTCAGGAAGCCTATATCGTGCCGGAAACCAAGCTGCGCGAGCATCGGGAACAAGCGGAGGAATTGATCCGTATCGGCCGCTCCGGTCTCGAACAGCTCTTCGGCCAGGTCGTCGAGCAGAACTATGTCCTGCTTCTGTCCGACGCTCGCGGTGTGACCGTGGATTTCATGGGCGACCCGACCTTTGACAATCAATTGCGTAAAGCGGGACTCTACCTTGGCTCGGAATGGTCGGAGAATAGGGCAGGCACCTGCGCCGTCGGCGCCTGCATGGTCTCGGGCGAGCCTGTCATCATCCATCAGGATGATCACTTCGATACCAGCCATATCGGATTGACCTGTACCGCCGCGCCGATCTTCGACACGCTGGGCGATTTGACGGCCGTTCTCGATATCTCGCAGCTGCGCTCACCGACAGCGAAGGCCAGCCAGCAACTTGCCCTGCATCTCGTGGCCTCTACGGCACGGCGCATCGAGCTTGCCAATCTGATGACCCGCACGCGCAACGACTGGGTGTTGCGACTGGCGCGCTCGCCGGAGTTTCTCGATGTCGATCCCGATGCGGCGATCGCGCTCGATGGCAGCGGCCGTATCACCGGGATGACGCATGGCGGCTTCGGCGCGCTGGCACGCGCCATGAACATGCGTGGCATCGCAACGCGGCAGTTCATAGGTCAACCTATCGATCGCTTCTTCGATATCGAGCTGGACGATCTGCCGCAGTTCATGCGTGGCCGGCCGAATGGAGACAGGCTGCTCAAGGCCAAGAGCGGGCTGGCGGTGTTCGCCAGCGCCATCGCTCCGGCGGCTGGCGTTCGCCGCGTGCCGGCGGCGGACGTTTCCAAGGGGCAATCCGCTTTCGAAGGCCTTAGCTTCGGCGACCCGACAATGGAGCGCTTGCAGGCACGAGCAGCGAAACTCGCTGGGCGAGATATTCCCATCCTCATCCATGGCGAGACCGGCAGCGGCAAGGAATATCTCGCCCGGGCAATCCACAACAGCTGTGGCGGCGGCGGAAAATTCGTGGCGGTCAATTGTGCGGCCATTCCTGAACAGCTGATGGAATCGGAACTGTTCGGCTATGCGCCTGGTGCCTTTACCGGCGCTAATCAGAAGGGCAAGCGCGGCCTCATCGAAGAGGCGGACGGCGGCACTCTGTTCCTCGACGAAATTGGCGACATGCCGCTTTCCCTGCAGAGCCGTTTGCTGCGCGTACTATCCGAAAATGAGGTGCAGCCGGTCGGGGCGTTGAAGGCGCGACCGGTGCGCCTGCGTCTTCTCTCCGCCTCGCATAGGGATCTGGCAGAGCTGGTGGCGCTCGGTCAATTCCGGCAAGATCTCTATTATCGCCTGAATGCGGTCATGCTCGCCTTGCCGCCATTGCGCGAGAGGCAGGATCTGCATGCCATGATCGACCAACTATTGCATCGTGTCGGGCGGGAGAATGTGCAATTCTATCGGCTGGAGGCCGAAGCTCGCAAACGACTGCTCGATCACGATTGGCCGGGAAATCTGCGTGAGCTTTCGAATGTGCTTCGCGTTGCTGCCGCGCTATCCGAGGGGGGCGTCATTGGGATGGATTGCCTGCCTGATGCGCTGCATCGAGACGCCATCCTGCCTGATCGGCCACAAGGCGACACCGATCTGCGCCAAGCTCTTGACGACTGCGGTAACAACATTTCTGAACTCGCCCGCAAACTTGGCGTCAACCGCTCCACCATTCATCGCAGACTGAAGCGCCTCAACTGACGCATCCGCTGCAACACCTGTTGCAGCAGAGGTGACGCACGTCGAGCGACGTGCATCATCGATGACCGATAATCGATTGAATTTATTGGATTTTGCAAATTCATTTCAATCTGGCACGGTGCTTGCTGACTTCTCGTTGCAAGAGCAAATGAGGAGGAAACAGGAATGAAGGCTCTCCGCTTCCATGCCGCCAAGGACTTACGCATAGAGGATATCCCGCCGCCGGCAGCGCCCGGTCCGGGTGAGGTTTTGATTGAGAATCGCTACTGCGGCATTTGCGGTACTGACCTGCATGAATACGCCTATGGCCCGATCTTCGTGCCGAAAGAGCCGCATCCCTTCACCAAGGCGCATGGACCACAGGTTCTCGGTCACGAATTCGGCGGGGTGGTCAAAGCCGTGGGCGAGGGTGTTTCGCACGTGACAGTCGGCGATCGTGTTTCGGTGCAGCCGCTGATCATGCCGCGTGTGGGGGATTACTATGCCGACCGGGGCCTTTTCCATCTGAGCTCGCAGCTCGCGCTTGTCGGCCTGTCCTGGCAGTCGGGCGGCATGGCGCAGGCTGCACTTCTCAACGACTACAATGTGCAGCCTATCCCCTCAAGTTTGAGCGACGAAGAGGCTGCCCTCATCGAGCCGACTGCGGTTGCCGTCTATGCTTGTGATCGAGCCGGGGTCACGGCGGGCAGTAGCGTTTTGATAACCGGCGCCGGGCCCATCGGTATCCTGACCGCGATGGCAGCACGCGCCGCCGGCGCGACCCAACTCTTCCTGTCAGACCTTAACGATACCCGGCTGGCGCTTGCTCGGGAGGCACTCGGTCACGTCCGAACCATCAATCCCAGGTCGGAAAAGGTGGGTGACGTCGTGCGCAGCGAAACGGAAGGCGGCGTCGGCTGCGATATCGCCATCGAATGCGTCGGCAACGAACATGCGCTGAAGAACTGCGCTGATGCCGTACGCAAGCAGGGCGTCGTCGTCCAGACCGGTCTGCATCCCCATGAGAATCCGTTGAACTGGTTCGACGTCACTTTCAAGGACATCGATGTGAGAGGATCCTGGGCCTATCCGACGCACTACTGGCCGCGCGTCGCACGGCTTATCGCCAGCGGCCAAATTCCGGCGCTCAGGATCGTCACCAAATTCGTGTCGCTGAGTGAAGCGGTCGAAGAAGGGTTCGATCAGTTGCTCGATCCCGCCGGTCGGCACCTCAAGATACTGATCGACCTGTCACGATAGCCTATTGATATCGCAAGGCGGTTGAGGAGCTGCCTTGCATCCTTTCAAAGAGCAGGAGGAGATGAAATGCTCGACAAAACCCCAACCACACGCGTCCAGGCGCTTCTCGACAAATTCGGCGAGACGCTTGCGGCAGGCCGTATCGATGAGGCCGTGTCACTGTTCGCCGAGGAGTGCTACTGGCGTGATCTTGTTGCCTTCACCTGGAACATCAAGACCGTCGAAGGACGCGATCAGGTACGCGACATGCTGAAAGCACAGCTTGCCGGCGCAAAACCCTCAAACTTTCGGGTTGCCGCAGGCGAGGAAGCCACAGAGGCCGGCGGAGTGCTTGAAAGCTGGATCTCTTTCGAAACTGCAGTTGGGCGCGGCTATGGTCTCGTGCGCTTCAAGAATGGTCTGATCTGGACGCTGCTGACGGCGCTCGTCGAGCTCAAGGGGCACGAAGAAAAGTCAGGCTTCACCCGTCCGCTCGGGGCCAAGCACGGCCAGAATATCGGCGGGAAGACCTGGAAGGAAGAGCGTGAGGAGGAAGCGCGCACGCTCGGTTACGACAAGCAACCCTATGTCGTCATTATCGGCGGCGGGCAGGGCGGTATAGCGCTCGGCGCCCGCCTGCGCCAACTCGGGGTCCCCACGATCATTCTGGAGAAGAACGATCGGGCCGGTGATTCCTGGCGCAAGCGCTACAAGTCGCTCTGCCTGCACGATCCGGTCTGGTACGATCACCTGCCCTATATCGATTTCCCGAAGAATTGGCCGGTCTTCGCGCCGAAAGACAAGATTGGCGACTGGCTCGAATTCTACACGAAAGTGATGGAACTCAATTACTGGACGCGCTCGGCGGCGAAATCGGCGACATGGGACGAGCAGGCCAAGGAATGGACAGTCATCGTCGACCGTGACGGCGAGGAAGTTGTGCTGAAGCCCAAGCAGCTTGTTTTTGCAACCGGCATGTCGGGCAAGGCGAACATTCCGGACTTCAAAGGACGGGAGCGTTTCAAGGGAGAACAGCACCACTCCTCGCAACATCCGGGGCCGGATGGTTACAAGGGCAAGAAGGTGGTCGTTGTCGGCTCGAACAACTCGGCGCATGACATTTGCGCCGCGCTGCATGAAGCCGGCGTCGACGTTACGATGATCCAGCGCTCGTCCACCCATATCGTCCGGTCGGAAACGCTGATGGATATTGGCCTCGGCGGACTCTATTCGGAGCAGGCTCTGGCAAATGGCATGACGACGGCGAAGGCCGATCTGATCTTCGCATCACTTCCGTATCGGATCATGCACGAATTCCAGATCCCGCTCTACAATCAGATGCGCGAGCGAGATGCCGATTTCTATACAGCTTTAGAAAAGGCTGGGTTCCAGCTGGATTGGGGAGCGGATGGATCGGGGCTGTTTATGAAGTATCTGCGTCGCGGCTCTGGCTACTATATCGATATCGGCGCCTCGCAACTGATCATCGATGGCAAGATCAAGTTGCAGGCAGGCCAGGTCGAGGAGATCACCGAAAACTCGATCAAGCTCGACGATGGTCAGGAAGTCCCGGCCGACGTGATCGTCTATGCGACGGGTTATGGCTCGATGAACGGCTGGGTGGCTGACCTGATCGATCAGGAGACCGCCGACAAGGTGGGCAAGGTCTGGGGGTTGGGTTCGGAAACGCCGAAGGATCCCGGTCCTTGGGAAGGCGAACAGCGCAACATGTGGAAGCCGACACAACAGGAAGCCCTATGGTTCCATGGTGGCAATCTGCACCAATCGCGTCATTACTCGCAGTATCTTTCCTTGCAGTTGAAAGCGCGCATGGAAGGTATTTCTACTCCTGTCTATGGCTTGCAGGCCGTTCATCATCGGCGTTAGCTGGCTGAAGAAAGAATTATAAGAATTTGAAACTATTGTGATCTCGGATATTGCATCGGAACCCGCTGCTGTCCGAGATCATAGTTTTTCACCTTCTCTCCGATGGGGTGTGACGTCGTCGATGCTCGCCCACAGCAGCGAAACGTCTGGCGTGACCGCGTCATGGCGGATATGGAAGGGCGCAGGGGAGTCGCGCCTCGTCCTCGGCGTTCCAGGATGCTGGCGGCTGCTGATTTCGACAAGAGAGAAAGGTCGAGTAGAGCATGAGCAAGAACAAGCTGATCCGTTTTGATGTCGCCGATAACCAGGCCGGAGGCCAGCGCCGCCCCTTTGCCAAGGCGGTTCGCGCCGGCGATTTCGTTTACGTCTCGGGCCAGGTCCCCACGATCAACGGCGAAGTTATCGTCGGCAATATCGTTGCGCAGACCGAGCAGGTCATCGCCAATATCAAGGACGTGCTCGCACTTGCCGATTGCACGCTTGAGCATGTCGTGAAGGTCAATGTCTGGCTGGATGATGCTCGTGATTTCTCGAGCTTCAACGCCGTTTTCCAGAAGCATTTTATCGATCACCCACCGGCCCGCTCCACCGTTCAGTCTCCGATGATGGTTGATGTGAAGGTCGAGATGGACGTTATCGCCTACAAGCCGCTCGACTGAACCGACGCCTCCTGACTATCGCGGCTCCGCTTTCCGACGCCTTATGTTCAAGGCGGAGCCGCCTTGTTGTGCTTGATCGCGCCATGGGCAATCACAGCCAGATCCGGGTCTAAAGCGCGTCGCGATCTTTCAGCTTCGCTTCATGCGCTTTAGCTCTTTGATTTCACGCATGTCGTACTCGCAAAGCCGCTGCACACTTTTGCGCGACATGCTCTAGCTCTAGATCATAATGCCACTGTAAATAGCCGAAATCACAAGATTATTTTCCGATACCGATCTTCTTGCTCTCATTTTGGCGGGCCGGCGGCGCGTCATTTGAGTTGCCAGACCTCCGTCGACGTCGCTCTGCGACGAAGGCAATTCTCAGTGATGTCAGGCAGACCTCCTTCATGATTTCGATTGCGGCAGATCCTCGACGGGTTATCCGCTGCGATGTCCGGACACCAATCCCATTCGCCTGTTGATTTCCAATCAGCGGATTGACGATTGCTCAAACTCACGATTAAATCAATTTGATTGACTAGTAGAGGTCAACGAGAGGGAGCTAAGAATGGGACTGAAGAAAAGCAGACTGCGCAATCTCTTCCAACGGACATCATGGCTGGCAACGGCAGCGCTCGGCGTGTCGCTGGCTTTCGGCGCCGGGGCCGCCTCGGCGGCCGAATCCGTGCTGACGATGCACATTGAAGAGCAGACAAGTTGGGTCAGTAATTTCAATCCCTTCGATCTGGCCGGTCGCCGCCAGAGCACGATGGATTTCATCTACGAGCCGCTGGTTATCTTCAACGCCAACGACGGCGGCAAGCCGGTATGGCGCCTGGCCACGAGCTACAAATTCTCCGACGATCTGTTGTCGATCACCTATGATCTGCGTCCCGGCGTGAAGTGGTCGGATGGTCAGCCGCTGACCTCGACCGACGTGAAATACACGATCGACCTGATGCTGAAGAACCCCGCCGTTGATACCGTCGGCGTCGGCCAGACCGTCGCTTCCGTCGAGGCGCCGTCGCCGACCCAGGTGACGATCAAGCTGAAAGCCGTGAATTCCGAGTTCCCGCAGTCGCTCGCCGATCTGGCGGTCGTGCCGGAGCATATCTGGAAGGACGTTGCCGACCCGGTCGCTTTCAAGAACGAGAAGCCCATCGGCTCCGGCCCGATGACGGAAGTTCGCCGTTTCACGCCGCAGGTCTATGAGCAGTGCCGCAATCCGAACTATTGGGATGCCGCCTCGCTGCATGTCGATTGCCTGCGTCTGCCGCAGATTTCGGGCAACGACCAGATGCTGGCTCTGTTGCCGGAAGGTACTGTAGACTGGATCGGCTCCTTCCTGCCGCAGATCGATAAGACTTTCGTCGCGCTCGATCCGCAGCACAATGGCTATTGGCAGCCGCCGGCCGAAACCGTCGCCTTCCAGATGAACTACAAGTCGAGCAATGCCGGCAACCTTGAGGCCTTCAAGGATATCAACTTCCGTCACGCCTTCAGCCTGGCGATGGATCGCAAGTCGATGGTCGATATTGCCGGCTTCGGTTATCCGGTCGTCAACCTGCATGCGAGCGGCCTGCCGCCGCGCTTCGAGAGCTGGCGTAACAAGGCTGCTGAAGGCGACAAGGATGCCTTCATGGGCTTTGACACCGACAAGGCAAACAAGATCCTCGATGACGCCGGCTACAAGAAGGGTGCTGACGGCTTCCGCACGACGCCAAGCGGCAAGCCTATTGCTTTCCCGGTCATCGTGCCGAATGGCTGGACCGACTGGATTGATGCCGTGCAGATCGCCGTCGAAGGCCTGCGTGCCATGGGCATCAATGCCTCCGTCGCGACACCTGAATACGAACAGTGGCGCAAGCAACTGCTCGATGGCAGCTTCGACGTGGTCATGAACTCGCGCGCCGATAGCGCAACACCGTTCCAGGGCTACTATCAGAGCCTGTCCACGGACTATGCCGGCAAGCTTACCGTTTCTGCGCCGCGCTATTCCAACCCGAAGCTCGATGCGCTCTTCGATCAGTATCGGAAGTCCTCTTCCGAAGACGAGCACAAGAAGATCTTCAACGATATTCAGGTGCTGATCGCGGACGATTTCCCGGTCGTGCCTGTTTTCAACGGCCCGACCTGGTACCAGTACTCCAGCAAGCGGTTCACCGGCTGGGTTACTGACAAAGATCCGGTCATGAACCCGGAAAACCACGACAACAATCGCATGCGTCTCATGCATCTTCTGCGTCTCAAGCCGGTCCAATAAGACCAAAGCCAAGGAAGCAGACATGCGTATTTCAAGCCGGCGCCTAGGCGTCTACGCGGTGGCGCTGGCCTTCGCGATCGTCGTGAACTTCATTCTTCCCCGGCTTATGCCGGGGAGTCCCGTCGACGCCATGGTGGCCCAGCTTGGGCCGCGGGCAACGCCTGCCGCCGTCGAGGCGATCAAGGCGCGCTTCGGCGAGATCGATCAGCCGATCATGATGCAGTTTCTCGATTATCTCAAAGGCCTCGCAACCCTCGATCTTGGCGTTTCGGTCAAATATTATCCGCAGACAGTGGTGCAGGTGTTGAGCCGCGCCACGCTGTGGACCATCTTCCTTGTGGTGACGGCGATTGCCTTTTCACTATGCGTCGGTGTCGTGCTCGGCGCGATCTCGGCCTGGCGGCGCGGCGGGCGGTTCGACACGGTCGTGTCGCCTCTGTCGGTCATCATGTTCTCGATCCCGCCGGTGATCATCGCCCTGACGATCCTCTTCGTCTTTGCGGTATCGCTGCGCTGGTTTCCGGTGGGATATGCCTATGATCCCAATCTCGATCCGGGCTTCAATTTCACCTTCTTCGGCAGCGTCTTCATGCATGCCATCCTGCCGGTGCTGACGCTTTCGCCATTCCTCATCGGCGAATTCCAGACGACAATGCGCTCTTCGATGATCGTCATCCTGGGTGAGGATTATGTCACCATGGGGCGAGCGAAAGGGCTCAGCAATTTCGCCGTCATGTTCAGCTATGGCGCCCGAAACGCACTTCTGCCCGTGCTGACCAATCTGGCACTGATGCTCGGTGCAGTCTTTGGCGGTTCGATCGTCACGGAAATCGTCTTCAACTATCCGGGCCTCGGGCTGACGCTGTTCACCGCCAGCGTGGCGCGCGACTACCCGGTCATTCAGGGGCAATTGCTCTTGATGACCATCGCAACCCTTGCCGCGAATTTCCTGGTCGACATTATCTACGGCCTTGTCGATCCGAGATTGAGGGAGGGCGTACGATGAGCTTTGCGCTTCGTTCCATTTTCAGCCAGAAGAAGGCGCTGGTCGGCTTCATCATCGTTGCCGCATTGTGCCTGATGGCGATTTTTGCACCGATCATCGCGCCCGGCGAGCCTGGCGCTCGCGTCGGTCGCTCACATCAGGCGCCTTCGGTCGAACATGTCTTCGGAACCACCAAGATGGGCCGCGATGTCTATCGGCAGTTCGTTTGGGGTGCCAGAAGCTCGCTTTCGGTAGGCTTCGCGACCGGCATCGCCATTACCGTCATCGGCACTGCCATCGGCCTCATTGCCGGCTATGCCGGCGGCAGGACGGATGCGGTACTCGATCTCGCCACCAATGCGGTGCTGGTCATACCGAACATGCCGCTGCTCATCCTGCTGGCCTCTTTTGCGGGCACGGTCGGGCCGATGACGATCATGACGATCATCGCCTTGACCTCGTGGCCATGGGGTGCGCGCATGACGCGGTCGCAAACCATGGCTTTGCGAAATCGCGATTTCGTCACGGCGGCCAAGATGATCGGCGAACCGGCATGGCGTATCATCTTTGTCGAAATCCTGCCGAACCTGACACCGCTGATCGGCATCAATCTGGTCGGCAGCATCATCTATGCGATCGTTGCCCAGACGACGCTCGAATATCTCGGCTTCGGCGATCCGCTTAAAGTGACCTGGGGCACGATGCTCTACAACGCCCAGAACGCTTCGGCGATCATGGTCGGCGCCTGGTGGGACATTGCCGTGCCCGCCGCCGGTATCGCACTGACTGGCCTTGGCCTTGCGCTGATCAACTTCACCTTCGACGAAATCGCCAATCCGCAATTGCGCTCCGGACCGGCACTGACCCGGTGGTTCCGTCTGACCCGAGCCCGCAATCGCATGATGAGGTTAGGCCAATGAGCGATAACCTGCTTGAAATCGAGCACCTCAACATCGACTACCTGGTCGACAAGGGCGACTTCCGTGCGGTGAAAGATGTCTCGTTCAACATCGGCCGCGGGGAGATATTCGGTCTTGCCGGCGAATCCGGCTGCGGAAAGAGCACGATCGCCTTTGCGATCACACGGCTTTCCAAGCCGCCCGCTTGGATCAGCGGCGGAAGCATCCGTCTGGATGGTCAGGATCTGCTCAAGATGCCGGAGGCCGAGTTGCAGAAGATCCGCTGGAAGCGGGTTGGGATGGTGTTTCAGAGCGCCATGAATTCGCTCAATCCGCTGATGCGGGTCGAGGCGCAGTTCCATGACGTGTTGCACCGCCACACCGGATGCTCTCGGCAGGAGTCCCGCGCTCGCGCCGAGGAAATGTTCAAGCTGGTGGGCATTCCCGTGCATCGCGTCAGCGATTATCCGCACCAGTTTTCCGGAGGCATGCGCCAGCGCATTGTCATCGCCATCTGCCTGGCGCTTAGACCTGAGCTCATCATCATGGACGAACCGACGACCGCACTCGACGTCGTGGTGCAGCGGGAGATCCTCGAGCAAGTGCTCGATCTTCAGCAGACCTATGGTTTTTCCGTTCTGTTCATCACTCACGACCTGCATCTGATGGCCCAGCTTTGCCATCGCATCGGCGTGATGCTGAAAGGCGAGCTGGTCGAGGTCGGCGATGTCTCCCAGGTCAGCCAATCGCCCGTACATGAGTATACGCGCAAGCTTTGGAACGCCATTCCTCAGCTTCCAGCCAGCGCCCACGCTCCCGGAGTTTTCGCATGAAACCGCATATACAGGCTGTGACTGCCGAACCCGTTATTCGGCTTGAGGACGTTCAGCGTCATTTCGGCTCGGTGCACGCGCTGAAGAGTGTGTCCTTCTCGCTATTTGCGGGAAAGGCACTCGCTCTCGTCGGCGAGTCGGGTTGCGGAAAGACTACTTGCGCTCGCATCATTGCTCGGCTCGACAAGCCGACGGCTGGCAAGATTCTGGTCCGCGGCCAGGATCGCAGCGCGCGCGGTTCGGGCAAGGAGGAACGGATGTACCGCAAGGACGTCCAGATGGTTTTTCAGGATCCGTTCTCTTCGCTCAACCCGGCCTTCACGATCAACCACCACCTTGCTCGACCCTTGCAATTGCATGGGGCGGATAAGTCAAAGGCCGAGCGGGATGAAGACATATCCCGACTTCTGGTCAGCGTTGGTCTCGATCCGACGCTGACGCGGCAGAAGTTCCCCCACGAACTGTCGGGCGGTCAGCGCCAGCGCGTCAACATTGCCCGTGCCTTGGCGGTTGCGCCGAGCGTGCTGGTGGCGGATGAGCCGACCTCGATGCTTGACGTTTCGATCCGCAAGGACATCCTTGATCTCCTGGCGCGTGTAAAGCGCGAGAATGATCTCGCTATGCTCTACATCACGCATGATATCGCCACGGCCGCCCATGTCGCCGAGGAGATCGTCGTGATGTTTGCCGGCCAGATGGTGGAATGGGGCAATACGGAAACGGTGCTCTCCGCGCCAAAGCATCCCTACACCCAACTGCTGCTGTCAGCGGTTCCGCATGGAGGCCGCAGGTTCGTGACCGGCGGCAGCGCCCGCTTTCTCGAACAGGCAGAGAAGATCCGCGCGCTCACCCGCCCGGTCTCCACCACGGTCGAGCAGGTCGGCGCCAATCATTTTATGCGTGCGCTCGTCGCATCGAATTAGAAGGATTTCACCTTGGATTATCTGGTCAATCTATCGACGCTGCCCGCCGACACGCAATCGCCCGAGCGGATGGCGCAGGGTGGCATTACAATCCGTCGTGCCCTGCCGCCGGAGCTGCGGTTGATCACCGGCTGGGTGGCCGAACATTTCAGCCAGGGCTGGGCGAGCGAGACGACCGTTGCGATGACGCGCCAGCCGCCGACCTGCTTCATCGCCACGCGCAATCGCGAGCTTGTCGGCTTTGCGTGCCACGAGGCGACCGCACGCGGGTTCTTCGGTCCGACAGGCGTCGCCGAAGAGGTGCGGGGTCTCGGCATCGGTCGTGCGCTGTTGTTCGCCTCGCTCACCGACATGAAGGCCATGGGCTACGCCTATGCCATTATCGGCGATGTCGGCCCATCCGAATTCTACGAAAAGACGGTCGGCGCCACGCAGATCCCCAATTCCGCGCCCGGCATCTACGCCGGCATGCTCAAGCTTTGAACAATCCCTTCAGGAAGAGAGAATACTCATGTCCATACCGCGATCCTTGGCTCTGCGGCTTGAAACCACATGGAACCCGCCGACCGACGAGAAGGAATTTTCCTACGTATTGCGGCTGAAGAACCTTTCGCCGGAGCCGCTTTCCGGCTTCGCGCTCTGCGTCAGCGGCCCGGGTCGTGTCGACCCGGCCGGCATCGTCGAAGGCGCGACGATCTCCAAGCGTCTTTCCAACTTCACCGAGTTCCAGCCGCCGGAAGGCTTCGTACTGGCGGGTGGCGAAACGTGGACC
>NZ_JAELUG010000772.1 GCF_016429255.1 Rhizobium sp. ASV8 | reverse complement strand
CCCCCCCCCCCCCCCCCCCCCCCCCCCCCCCCCCCCCCCCCCCCCCCCCCCCCCCCCCCCCCCCCCCCCCCCCATTTTCAAGCCCAAGACGGCAACCGAGATTTAATAGACCGTCTCGTGGGCTCGGAGATGTGTATAAGAGACAGCGCTGGAACTGACGGCGGTGGCCAACATCATCGGCATTGTCTTTGGTTTCGGTCTGGCGCTTCTGATCATGAGCCCGTTCAGGGTCATCCGGTTGCCCTTCATGCCTGTCTCTTATACACATCTGACGCTGCCGACGACGTGTCGTGGGTGTATTTCGGGGGGGGGGGCGGGTCATTGAAAGGGGGGGGGGGGGGGGGGGGGGGGGGGGGGGGGGGGGGGGGGGGGGGGGGGGGGGGGGGGGGGGGGGGGG
>NZ_JAELUG010000771.1 GCF_016429255.1 Rhizobium sp. ASV8 | reverse complement strand
CATCAGGTTGGCTTAAAGACGGGATAGCAGCAAACTCCTCCTCCCATCCTTTTCACGCCATCCTCTTCACGGCTTACTTTTCACCTCTCTTTTTTCCCAGCTTCTTTCCTTCCTTTCAGTCGTCATAATCTGACCTTGGGCCGGTCATTGGTACTCTGACCATGCCCTTACAAGTGATTACTTTTGGAACAATATCTGCAGCAAATGAATTCGCATGTCATCCTGGCCATTCATTGGGGCGCCAGCAGGGTATTGTGATTGGTGCGCCTCCGGCCATACTCGGCGAGATTGTCCTTCACAACAAGTTCTCACGATGCTCCCTACCAAGCCCTGGTGTTTGAAGGATGCAAGGCTACCTACATTCAGCTAGACCCGAGGCCATCATCCCGCACTAGCC
>NZ_JAELUG010000770.1 GCF_016429255.1 Rhizobium sp. ASV8 | reverse complement strand
CCCCCCCCCCCCCCCCCCCCCCCCCCCCCCCCCCCCCCCCCCCCCCCCCCCCCCCCCCCCCCCCCCCCCCCCCTTTTTCACGCCTATGTCGGAATCCGAGATTTAATAGACCGTCTCGTGGGCTCGGAGATGTGTATAAGAGACAGGTCTGGTGTACGCGCAGACTTTTTTTTTTAAAAAAACGGAGCAAGGTTTCGAGGAGAGGAGATTTGACGCAACAAACACATAAAAAGGATGGATATGAATTATGCCTGTCTCTTATACACATCTGACGCTGCCGACGACGTGTCGTGGGGGTAGATGGGGGGGGGGGGCGGGGGGGTAAGGAGGGGGGGGGGGGGGGGGGGGGGGGGGGGGGGGGGGGGGGGGGGGGGGGGGGGGGGGGGGGGGGGGGGGG
>NZ_JAELUG010000769.1 GCF_016429255.1 Rhizobium sp. ASV8 | reverse complement strand
CCCCCCCCCCCCCCCCCCCCCCCCCCCCCCCCCCCCCCCCCCCCCCCCCCCCCCCCCCCCCCCCCCCCCCCCCTTTTAAAAGCAGAATACGTCATACGAGATTTAATAGACCGTCTCGTGGGCTCGGAGATGTGTATAAGAGACAGGAGCAGCGGACTAGATTGCAAAGAAGCATTCAAGGTCAGGTGAATCGACTTACAGATGCCAATATCTTGTCCATTGTTCAAGCTATTGAAGAGCTGTATCAGAAGCTGTCTCTTATACACATCTGACGCTGCCGACGACGTGTCGTGGGGGGGGTTATAGGGGGGGGGGGGGTGGTGTGGAAAGGGGGGGGGGGGGGGGGGGGGGGGGGGGGGGGGGGGGGGGGGGGGGGGGGGGGGGGGGGGGGGGGGGG
>NZ_JAELUG010000768.1 GCF_016429255.1 Rhizobium sp. ASV8 | reverse complement strand
CCCCCCCCCCCCCCCCCCCCCCCCCCCCCCCCCCCCCCCCCCCCCCCCCCCCCCCCCCCCTCTCCCCCCCCCCGCCCCCCCCCGAGACCTACACCCACGCCACGTCGTCGGCAGCGTCAGACCCCCACCCCCCCCCCGCATTGTGCTATGCCCCTGTATAGATATGCTAAAGGTGCGATTTACAAACGTCCGTCCATTGCTTGCGATTGGTTTTGTCAACTTCTACCGTCGTTATGTCAACAATACTATACACATGAATTCACTACTCTGCGCCACTATAGCCCTGTCTCTTATACACATCTGACGCTGCCGACGACGTGTCGTGGGGGGTGGTGGGGGGGGGGGGGGGGGGGGTGGGGGAGGGGGGGGGGGGGGGGGGGGGGGGGGGGGGGGGGGG
>NZ_JAELUG010000767.1 GCF_016429255.1 Rhizobium sp. ASV8 | reverse complement strand
TACCAGCACAGCCGACTCCAGGTGCAGTACATGGATTTTGCCTGTAGAAACATACCATTGTATGTCACTGGGTGGCGATGCTAACGGATCGGCCTTGGCTGCGGCAGGGTCTTCTTGTCGTTCAGCCACGTCTTTACGGTGCGAGATCATTGTTCACACCCGCGTTCCGGTGATGCACTCCCGCAAACATACAGTGTGCACTTTTAAATTCAGACATCGCCTGTGGCGTAAACGTAAACATTTCGCACTGTCGATAGACGTCCCTGCCAAGCCGAGTAGGCAAGGATTGGCACTGAAGCTTGTAATAAGTCAAATCGTTTTTTCGTTGAGGCAATAGATGAGCGATGAGTATCCAGTTTATCATTGTACCAACTACGCTCGTAAGCTGATTCTGAAC
>NZ_JAELUG010000766.1 GCF_016429255.1 Rhizobium sp. ASV8 | reverse complement strand
GGGGGCTGATGTTGACATGCCGGGGGTAGCTATCCTATTAGATATTGCCATGTAAGAATGTGGCATGAGACTTCAGACTCCATTTACTGCGTTTTTACAGTTTTATTGTTGATAGTTCTGTTTCTTGTTAGGCAGCGTCGGATACGTGACCGGACCGGATGCACTTCCTTCAGCAAAGGGCAAACCAACCCAAAGAGATATCAAGACGAATCAAATACCGACTTCCTTCAGTGTAGTGCTTTGATAAGGAGTACGCCAACTGCTTACCCGTTTCTCTGTGCCATTATTCAGTCACACCGTCACTCTCGTGTCAACCACCTCCGATCCCCGACACTGCCGGAAATGCGACGGTCATTCGGGCGAGAAATGTCACTCAGAAGCCCCAAAAGTCCATACCC
>NZ_JAELUG010000765.1 GCF_016429255.1 Rhizobium sp. ASV8 | reverse complement strand
CCCCCCCCCCCCCCCCCCCCCCCCCCCCCCCCCCCCCCCCCCCCCCCCCCCCCCCCCCCCCCCCCCCCCCCCCTTTTTTCAAGCAGACGCGGGCATCCGCGATTTAATAGACCGTCTCGTGGGCTCGGAGATGTGTATAAGAGACAGGGCTATGGCGGTGTCTATGAGCCAGTCGGCATCGTTCATGCCGGCGAGGTCGTCTGGAGCCAGAAGGATATCGCCCGGGCAGGCGGCGTCGGCGTCGTCGAGGCCTGTCTCTTATACACATCTGACGCTGCCGACGACGTGTCGTGGGGGGAGATAGCGGGGGGGGGCGGGGGGGGAAAGGGGGGGGGGGGGGGGGGGGGGGGGGGGGGGGGGGGGGGGGGGGGGGGGGGGGGGGGGGGGGGGGGGGGGGG
>NZ_JAELUG010000764.1 GCF_016429255.1 Rhizobium sp. ASV8 | reverse complement strand
CCCCCCCCCCCCCCCCCCCCCCCCCCCCCCCCCCCCCCCCCCCCCCCCCCCCCCCCCCCCCCCCCCCCCCCCCCAGTTTCAAGCAGAAGACGTCATCCGAGATTTAATAGACCGTCTCGTGGGCTCGGAGATGTGTATAAGAGACAGTACCAAGTAAGGCTTCTGTTTTGCCCATGTCCCTCAAAGTCCATTTCCTTTCTTCCCCTAGATACCAACAAAGAATGCAACCCACTTGCGAGAGCGGATAAAACCTGTCTCTTATACACATCTGACGCTGCCGACGACGTGTCGTGGGTGTAGAGATAGGGGGTGGCCGGATCAGGAAAAAGGGGGGGGGGGGGGGGGGGGGGGGGGGGGGGGGGGGGGGGGGGGGGGGGGGGGGGGGGGGGGGGGGGGGG
>NZ_JAELUG010000080.1 GCF_016429255.1 Rhizobium sp. ASV8 | reverse complement strand
GATCAACAATGACGCAATAACCAGAATGACGACATGTCCAGCCCGGATGGTCTCGTAGGACTTCTCCTTCAACTCACTATCCTGATCCAAGGCTGCCTTGGATATTCGTTCCAAGCTGGAAGATATGTCTTCCAGTTGCGGCAGCAGCGCTTGGGCATCAGCCGCTGAGATATCCGGCTTGATGGCCGGCAACACGTCTGCCGCAAAGTGGGCTAAGGCGCCTCCGTCCTCGGAGAAGCCCGGAAGCTTTCTATATCCATCGTTCAGTTCGGATGGCCGAACGATTATGTTAATGCCGGAGATCAGAACATCGATATGAAACGAGAGCGCACCAGGCTCGACCGCTGATCCGTCGGCGATGGTCTTCAGATCTAATCTGACGGTTTCGAGCTCGTCAGCGACCTTGACGGTTGGCCAATAGAAATAAGACGGATTTCGGGTGCTGGCGGAATCCCACAGGGCATATTCGGCTCTGATGCCACCCCAATGATATGCGACCACGCCGATACAGATGGCCGCAATTGCTGCCGGAATGCTAAACCACGCCAGCGGGAATAATCTCATTCCACGTTGATTCCGCAGAGTTGCCAGACGAGATAAGAGGCTGCGACCGGGGTGTCCAACTCATCTTTGAAACTGTCACGAGGAAACATCACGAAGACCGGGCCGAAATCCCTGATGGTCAGACGGGCGCCGTCTTTACTGGTAGCGAGGATCGTCCCATATTTCTCCAGATACTCCGCATCGACCTCAACGCTGAAATTGTCGAGCGCAATGAGACGGAGTTTCTTGCCCTTCGTCTGCGCTTCATCCAGCACCTTGCTTAACAACGGCCCGCGGAACTCGCTTTTGGGGCTCCACGGAGTCGATGTGGTTACAGTTGACGCCGGCAACGCGAGAAATTCGCGCTCAGACATCTGGTAGTCATCCTTGGCACCATTCGTCGTCTTACCGATCTTACCTGAAATCGTCAGGAAAACATCTCGATTGCATCCCTTCGGTATGCGCATGCTCGCACTCGCCACCTCTATACCGCCTGACAAAACTAATAGAAAAAACCCGAGTAAGAAGACTGCCTTCGACATGCATATGAATCCTGTAACGCCCCCGACAAGTTTGGCATGATTCAAAGATTTTTCGAAGGGTGTTTCATGATCCCCTTACAATGGACGGTTTAAGCGACAGAGGTCCAGCTATGCCGGATCCCATGGTTGCCCTTGGAGATCGGCGTCCTTTGCTGTGTTGGAGGCCAAATAGCTGAAAGAGCACATCACGCTCATCCTCAACGAGAAGCCACGAAGAATCTCGCGATAAACGATATTTTTCTTGCACTTCATGCGAATGTCGCGCAATTCTTCGATCTGGCGTAGATTTCTGTCTGCTCAAGCCGATTGACCTAGCGAGGCCAGTGGAACGTGATTTCTGTCTTTTGCGTGCTGCGCTCCGGCGGCGAGTATCAAGCCGACCACGTTTTGCGTTTACACAACCAGACCAAAGCCCATCTGCCCGCGGCAGCCTTTCACTGTCTTTCCGACATCGAGATTCCAGGCATCCGGACATTGTCGCTCGCTTACGACTGGGCGGGCTGGTGGTCGAAGATGGAGCTTTTTCGACCTGATATCACCGGGGACGTGCTGTTCATGGATCTGGATACTTCGATCGTCGGGAGCCTTGCCGACATTGTCTCGGTCAATCAGCTCACACTCATGCGCGACATCTATCGCTCCGAGGGTCTGCAATCATCAATCATGTATCTACCGGAGGCTGCTCGCGGCCAAGTCTGGGCCGAATGGATCGATCGCCCCCAGCACTGGATGGACATGTACCAAAAGGGTGGTGACCAGGCCTTTTTGGAGCGCTTCTGGCTCGACCGCGCAGATCGATGGCAGGATCTGTTGCCAGGCCAGATCGTCTCTTGGAAATCGCACGTGAGACAGGCACTCCATGACGATGAAAGCGGGGATGGGTCAGTTCCCGCCGACGCTCGCGTGGTGATTTTTCATGGCAAGCCGCGCCCGTGGGATATTGGGTGGTAAGCACAACGATCGCCGCAGTTTATTCGATCAGGCAACGAGGCCTCCAGCTCTTCCGTCACTCCAGTTCCGAGACTTATATGCCCTTCTTCCATTCGGGATTTTCAATCCCGCTGCGCAATCTGCTGCTTTTGGCACACTTCGCTGCCGCCGCCGCGATGGCATCATCCGTTGAAGCCGCCGAACCTTTAACACCATGGCCGCACGCCGCAAGCGACCTCCAGCCGGAAGCAGCGATCCGATATGGAACCCTCGCAAACGGAATGAAATTCGCGATCATGCGAAACGCCGCGCCGAGCGGACAGGTGGCTATACGTTTCCTGGTGGAAGCGGGATCCAGGGACGAAGACGATGACCAACGAGGGTTGGCCCATTTTCTCGAGCACATGGCGTTTAGAGGGAGTACGCACGTTTCAATTGACGAGATGATCCCTCTCCTCGAACGCAAGGGACTGACGTGGGGACCTGACGTCAACGCCTATACGAGTTTCAATGAAACCGTTTACAAACTCAATTTTCCGAAAGTCGATGCGGATACCGTTTCGACCGGCTTGATGCTGATGCGCGAAACCGCCAGCGAGCTGAAGCTCGATCCAGGCGCCTTCGAACGGGAACGGGGGGTGATCCTCTCAGAAGAGCGCGTCATTGATACGCCACAGTCCCGGGTCGACAAGAAGATCCTTCGCTTGCGACTTGCCGGGCAACTCGCTCCCCTGCGCCGGCCGATCGGTGAGACAACCGTCATTCGGAACGCTCCTATTGGGCGCCTGCGGGACTTTTATCGCGTAAACTACCGCCCAGAACGCGCGACGCTTGTTGTTGTCGGTGAGATCGATCCGATCACAGTCGAATCTGAAATTAGGCGGCGTTTCGAGGATTGGACAGGTGTAGGCGACGCTGCCCCAAGACGTGATCTCGGTAGACTTCGGTCTCATCCGGGTGGCTTTGACGTCCTTAAGCCGACCAGTGGCGTGGGGATCCTTGAACTCGCCTGGATGCGCCCTCATGATCAGTCGGTCGACACACGCGCTTCCCGACGACTAAAGCGGATCCGAGATCTTGGCCTGCAAGTCCTAGCACATCGCTTCGATCTTGTTGCGCACCGAGCCGATAACCCGTTCGCTTGGGCAAAAGTCAAGGTCGTGGATCTGTACAAATCGGCGGACATGCTTTCAGTTTCGGCCCAAATCGAGCCCTCGGCATGGCGACAGGCACTGGCCGCCCTCGATCAGGAACAACGTCGCCTCGTCAAATTCGGTGTCCTGGCGCCAGAGTTGGATCGTGAACTGCAGAACGACCGAGTTTCCTTGATGGCTGCAGTTGCAGGCGAGCGCGCGCGCACCAGCAGCTCAATCGCCGACCGGCTCGTTGCAAGCGTTGTCGACCAGACAGTCTTCATCTCTCCGTCCGACGCTCTGGCGCTGTTCGATGAGGCGACGAAAGGTCTAACCATCACCGAAGTGAACAGGGCGATACAGCAAGCCTTCGCGGTTGATGGCCCACATATAATCGTGCAGACACCCATAGAGATTCCCGGTCATGAATCTAGTGTCGCGAAGGCCTTTAAATCGTTACAGGCCGTATCCGTATCGGCGCCAGTGGCCACCCCAGTCCCGTCGTGGCCCTACACAAGCTTCGGACCGCCAGGCGTTGTCAACGAAAGCCATGCCGTCGACGATTTAGGGATCACTTTGGTCAGCTTTGCCAATGGTGTGCACCTAGCCGTGAAGCCAACAAAATTGCATGAAGGTGAGGTTTGGGTCCGAGCTGATATAGGTCACGGCCGGCGTGATTTTCCCGTGGCTCAACAAGCGGCCAGTTGGGCGGCGGGAGCATTTATTCCCGGCGGATTGCGCGCCATCGGCTACGATGAGATGTGGCAGGCTCTCTCGGGCAAGGACGTTAGCATCCGTTTCTCGTTCAACGACGAGGCTTTTGCGCTTCAGGGCAAGACCCGTCCGGAAGATCTTCCATTACAAATGCAGCTCCTTGCGGCCTATACGTCCGATCCGGCTTACCGCCCACAGGCCTTCCAGCACCTTCAAAATGGTTACAAGCACGATCTCGATGTGGCCGATCTGCCTGCCGGCAAAATAGTCGAGCGTTATCTTCCCCGCTTGTTGCACGCCGGTGACCCGCGTTGGGCTGCCACCGAGAAAAGGGAAATCGCGTCAGCCACACCTGCTGAATTCCAGGCTCAATTTGCGCCCTGTCTGGCTAACGGATCAGTTAACGTCAGCATCGTCGGCGATGTGACAATCGACGATGCAATTCGATTTACCGCTGCGACCTTCGGGGCGCTATCCGCGCGCACCGCGACCGAACCGACAGATGCTCGCCTATCCGCGCACTTTCCGACGCCGACAACAAAGCCGGTCGTGTTGCATCAAAGCGAGCGTCGCGATAGCGCGGCGGCGCTCCTTGCGTTTCCGATCGGAGATCTCTTATCGGATTTGCCTCGTGCCTATACGACAAAAGTGGCCGGCAGGATCCTTCTTGACAGATTGACCACCGAGTTCCGTCGCAAAGAGGGCGCAACATATACTCCTCAAGGAGAGACCCTTCTATCCGAGGTTTTGGCCAACTACGGCTATTCCTATGTCTTCGCAGAGACAACACCGAACAAGGTCCAACATTTTTATGATGTCACCGAGAAGATCCTGGATGACATGCGAACGATGGACGTTACGCAGGACGAGCTCGCTCGTGCAAAGGACGGTCTTGTCGCAAGTCTTGATCAGAGGCGTCAGCGAAATGATTATTGGCTATCACAGCTTTCCGCCATTCAAGCCAACGTCCGCTACACCGATTTTCTGCGCTCGGTGCGCAGTGGCTACGAGAACGTCACAGCCCAGAATGTACGTGCCGTGGCAGAGGCCTATTTTAGACCAGAGAAATTCTGGAAACTGGAGGTGATACCGGGCTCCCCTGCTCAACGGTAGGTTCGCATGTCGATGTTACAGCAGCAGCCACGCATAATCCGATCTGGAGCAAGTCGTGCAGCCAGCCCAGGCAAATCGTTCGCGGCAACGCCAGCCTACAATTCCGCGCAACGAACAACAAAAGCGCTCTGCTCAGGCTGACTAGGCTTGGCTGAGTCGCGAATACGAATGTAAATTTGACGACCCGCCATGTGTCTCCCCATACTCTTGCGTTGGGCGCAAACCCACGCATCTGAGCTTTGCAAGGTCGAGATTGAGCGGCTTGATAATCGGGCGGGAAAAACGCGTGGGCAACTCAAGCATAACGAAGAAAGGGCTTTTCATAGTCGTCACAACAGTTCACCAGTAATCAACGGCCATGACAATCTCCGAATGATAAAGGCGCCCGTTCCTATAGTCGGCAGCTTTGGCAACTAAGCCTCGCTTCAGCACTTCCAGACTAGATCGGATCGATATCTGAAACGAATCGCAGCCGTACCAACCCAGGTCCAGCTCATGTGAATCCTAAAGGGCACATGAGAATCACGAGACCCTGCATCATTTGGTAGAATCAAATGCTCGAAATAGCGAAATCGTTGGAAGTACTTATCCGATTTCCGCGCTACACGTCTTTAAACCTATAAGGGCAATGCCTACGTCGTTCATCGTTATGTCTATCAAGGCAACACCGATGTGAGACCGCATCAAGACCACGCCTTCCTCAGTGGGGACTGAGAGCACGCGGTCATTCTCCCATGCAATGAGCAACCCAAACCTTCGACGCACTCTAGGTGTGCCGACCGCGTGGGCGCGCAATCTCCCCGTCTTATCAACCAAAATCAACCGGGCGGCTGTCGGGTGGACGAGCCTGTGCGCCCATAGGAGAGAAGAGATGGAAGCCCTCACCAATCTCAGTCCGATGGAATGGGTGGCGATCGAGATCGCCATTCCCGTTGTCGTGCTGGCAATAATCTTTCGATAGAGCGGTGTGGTCCGCTACATTCCCAATGACAGGCTCGGCATCCTTGAAAAGCTTTGGAGTTTTCGCGGCTCGGTCAAGAATGGCTTCATTGCGCTCAAAGGCGAGGCCGGCTTCCAGCCGGATGTCGTACGTGGTGGCCTGCATTTCTTCATGCCGTTCCAATATTCGATGCATCGCGCCAATCTCGTGACCATCCCGCAAGGTCAGATCGGCTATGTCTTCGCTCGTGACGGCACGCCGCTGCCGCCGACCCAAACACTGGCCTCGAATGTCCAAGCCGCCGATTTCCAGGATGTGCGCGACTTCCTCGTCAATGGCGGCCAGAAAGGTCCGCAGCGCAAGATCCTGCGTGAAGGCACCTATGCCATCAATCTTGCACAGTTCATCGTGCTGACTGCTCAATCGACCCATGCTATCAATCTGAGCTCATCGGAACAGAAGCTGTTTGCTGACATGTCGACGCTGATCACCGAGCGTCACGGTTTCGAACCAGTCGTCATCCATGACGCGGAGGACATGATCGGTATCGTGACAATCCACGACGGTCCGGCGCTGCCCGACGGCGAAATCATTGCACCGACGGTCGCCAACGATCCGAAAGATCTGAACTTCCATAACAATTTTCAAGATCCCGAGAAGTTTCTCAATGCCGGCGGCTATCGCGGCCGACAGCTGCAGGTGCTTGCCGACGGTAGCTATTTCCTCAACCGCATCTTCGCGACCGTCGAGTTGGTCGACAAGACGATTATCGGCGTCGGTACGGTCGGCGTCGTCGTTTCCTATACAGGTCGCCGCGGCGACGACATTTCTGGCCAGGCCTATCGCCACGGCGAGCTCGTTGAAACGGGTGCACGCGGTGTGTGGTCGACTCCGCTTCTGCCCGGCAAATATGCCTTCAACACATATGCCGGGAACATCGTCATCGTACCGACCACCAACTTCGTGCTCAAATGGACCAAGGAACAATATGGCGAACACCGGCTGGACGAGAACCTGTCCGAAGTCTCACTAATCACCAAGGATGCGTTCGAACCCATGCTGCCGCTATCCGTCGTCGTCCACATCGACTACATGAAGGCGCCGCTGGTCGTACAGCGCTTTGGCGATATCAAGCGGCTGGTCGAACAAACGCTCGATCCAATGGTTTCGGCCTATTTCAAGAATATCGCCCAGACGAAAACCTTGATCGAACTATTGCAGGAGCGCAGCGAGATCCAGCGCAAATCCGGTGACGAAATGCGCGAAAAGTTCTCCTCCTACAGCCTCGAACTGCAGGAAGTGCTGATCGGCACGCCCCGCGCCAACAACGGTCAGAACAGTATAGAGCAAATCCTGATCCAGCTGCGTGAGCGCCAGATCGCCGTTGAGAAGGTCGAGACCTACAAATTGCAGGAGGCGGCAGCAATCCAGGAACGTACGCTACGCGAGAAGGAGGCTCTCGCCGAACAACAGGCCAAGATCACAACATCCGCACTCACCATCGAGATCAGCGAGAATGAGGGTAAGGCGCAGCTTGCCCGTACCCGCCAGCAAGCGGAAACCATTCAGGTCACCGCCAAGGCAGAGGCTGAGAAAGTGCGCCTCGCGGGCCTCGGCGAGGCCGAGCGAATCAAGGCCATCGCACTTGCCGATGCGGATCGTATCAAGGCAACCGGTCTTGCCGATGCAGAGAAAGTGCGCGCCGTTGGCCTGGCGGAAGCCGAGGCCACCGAGAAGAAAGTCGCGGCTTTCGGCGGCCCGGACTATCAGCTTAACTCGCAGGTTCTCATGCGATTTGCCGAGGCTATCGAGAACGGCAGGCTGCCGCTCGTGCCGCAGATTCAGGTCGGCGGTGGTGTCGGAGAAAAGGGGGCCACCAATGGTCTTGTGGAAATGATGCTGTCGATGCTGGTCGCCGACCGGCTTGGACGGAAGGAGCCACCAGCTGCCGTTCCCGCGGCGATCGCACATGATTGATTGTCCATGGGCCGGCGATGCCGGCCCATCTCGTGCCGTACTTATGACTGACAATGTTGCAGCTTCGGTCGCGCGGAACGAAATGCTCGCACGCTTCATCGATACGGTTGACGACGATGTCTCCAACTCGAATCGATGACTGAAGAATGCATTGCTCTTGAAGGGAGTCGAACCTTTAACCCCTTTTGCACAAGGAGCCTTCTATTTCAAATCCCTCAGCGGCGGACATGCGTGTCGCTCGTATGGATTGCCCGGTTTTGGGGCCTGTAGCAGACTGGCTGCTCTCGAGAGGCAGAAGCTGCGAAGCGAGCACTAAGTCCCGTCAGCTGCTTCAGAGATCCCGTCGAGTTCGCCGATCTTGATGAGATCGCCAAGGATGGAGCGCAGTTCTGGCCAGGGGCTTTCGCCTGGAGTGGTGCCGGGATCCTCCCATTCGACGAGGGCATGTAGTTTGGCCGTAACGCCGGCGATCGTGCGGGCCGGGGCCGCCCAGAGGCGCTGTGCAGCCTCGAGCTCGGCATGCATAACATCCAGTTCCTCCTGATGCGCCCGGCTGTAGCCGAGTTGGTCGTCTGCCGCCTGCCATTCCGCGCGCAGCTTGTCGAGCTCGATTTTGGCGCGCCTTCTCGCGTCCGCCATATGCTCTCCGGGAAGAAGAGCGTCGATTTCATCATCGGTTGCAGCAAACGCGGAAACCTCATCGCCCGGAATGGCCAGATCTATGATCGGGGTGCTGCCGACCATCGTCAGGAGACGGGTTTCCATCGCCTGCTGTTTGACAGATAGGGCTTCGCGCTTCTCATGCAGCAGAAACCACTCGCTCCATAGCGTTAGTGCCGCATCCCCGTGCGGTTCTGCAACGGTTGCGAGCATGTGGCGTTGCATGATTTTTGATAAAGTTCTGCTATTCTCAGAATCACCCATGATCCGAGCTCCGAACAGCTTGATTGTGGTCAGGTCTGATGGGGCGTTGCACCGCCCCATCAGACCGTCTGCCAAGTAGCAGATTTGAAGATAGTAAACTTTAAATAGTGGCGAAGCAATAGCTTTCGCCAGAATATGGCGATTTTTATGTTGGTACTTCAGTTCCGTATGGCGCGCGCAGCTCTTGGATGGAGCATTGTAGAATGCGCAAAGCGTGCGGATCTCTCCACCAACACACTTGTTCGCTTCGAGCGTGGCGAAGACCTAAAACAGTCAACGGTGGATCATCTTCGGTCGGTATTCGAAGCCGCCGGGATCGAGTTTATTCCCGAGAATGGCGGCGGGCCCGGCATTCGCTTGAAGAAGCCAACAACCTAGCGCGCAGCGCTGTCGTGGCTCGGATTGCCTTGACTGACGAGGTTCTGCTTGTCGCGAACCATCGGCTGGGTTCGACAGCGGACGAGTTCAATGAAAATTCCGGCTCTTCACCTTCAGCCTATCGATATGCAGGTCGGGAACATAGATATCCCTCGGCCTGACGGCACGCTTCGGACTTTCCCGCGGATCCGGCCCACCGCCATGGGTAAAATAGTCCGCCCTGGTCAGGGGCAGCGTGAAGGACTCATCGCGGTCAGCGAGCCCTGAGAGATCCGCCGAGAGATCGAAGAGCTGCTGTGCCACCAAATGGACGACCTCCCCTTCCCGCTGGATGCGTCCGTTAATCGCCATCAGGGAAGCTCCGAGAAGAACCCGGCGGCGACGTTCGAACAGTGTGGGCCAGACGACCACGTTTGCCGGGCCGGTCTCGTCTTCGATGGTGAGGAACATCACGCCCTTGGCACTGCCGGGTCGCTGTCGCACAAGAACGAGACCAGCCGCCATCAGCCAACGCCCGTCGCGGGCACCCATGGCCTCGGCACAGGTGACGATACTCCGTTCAGTCAGATCGTGACGCAGAAAGGCGATCGGATGCTCGCGCAGTGTCAGCCCGGTATGGCCGTAATCCTCCACGACATTATGCCCCTCGGTCATCTGCCGGAGAGCGACTTCCGGCTCCTGCTGCTCGGCAATGGCTCGCGCCTCCCGTTCGGACGCGGCGGCAAAGAGCGGCAGCGGTTCGTCCCGGAGCGCCTTGATCGCCCAGAGCGCATCGCGGCGCTGGAGCTTGAGGGACGGCAGGAAGGCGTCAGCCTCGGCAAGCTCGACCAAAGATGCGGCAGGCACACCGGATCGCCGCCACATGTCATCGACGCTTTCGAAGTGGAGATCCATGCGAGAGGCGGTGATCCGCGCGACATCGGCTTCTGCCAGTCCACGCACCATACGCATACCCAAACGAACGGCATGGCGCTCGCTGCCTTCGACGGGTTCGAGCGTGCAATCCCACCGGGAGCGGTTGACGCAAACAGGCCGAACCTCGACCCCATGCCGCTGGGCATCCTGAACAATCTGTGCCGGCGCATAAAACCCCATCGGCTGGGAGTTCAACAAGGCTGCGCAGAAGGCGTCCGGGTGATGCCATTTCACATAGCTCGATGCATAGGCGATGAGGGCGAAGGATGCGGCGTGGCTCTCCGGGAAGCCGTAGCTGCCAAACCCTTCGAGCTGGCTGAAGGTCTTCTCGGCGAATTCCGGCGTGTAGCCATTTCCGACCATGCCGGAGACAAGCTTGTCCTTGAACTTCGAGACACCGCCCGTGAACTTGAAGGTTGCCATCGATTTGCGAAGCTGGTCGGCCTCGCCGCCGGTAAATCCGGCGCAGACCATCGCTACCTTCATCGCGCTTTCCTGGAAGAGCGGCACGCCGAGTGTCTTGCCGAGGACGGCTTCCAGCTCCGGCGTCGGATAATCGACAACCTCCTTACCCTCCCGCCTGCGCAAGTACGGATGGACCATGTCGCCCTGGATCGGACCGGGCCGGACGATGGCGACCTGGATGACGAGATCGTAGAAGGTCCGGGGTTTCATCCTCGGCAGCATCGACATCTGGGCACGGGACTCGATCTGGAAGGTCCCGAGCGTGTCGGCCTTGCGGATCATCGCATAAGTAGCCGGGTCCTCCTGCTCGATGTTTGCCAGATCGAGGTCAACGTCCTTGTGTTCACGGATGAGAGCGAAGGCCTTCGACATGCAGGTGAGCATGCCGAGCGCCAGCACGTCGACCTTCATCATCTTCAGCGCCTCGACGTCGTCCTTGTCCCATTCGATCACCTGCCGGTCCTTCATGGTCGCAGGCTCGATCGGAACGAGATCGTCCAGTCTGTCATGGGTGAGCACGAAGCCGCCCGGATGCTGGCCAAGGTGTCTCGGAGCGCCCATGAGCTGCTGGGCAAGTTTCAGCGTCAGAACCAGACGACGGTCGTCCGGGTTGAGATTCAGTTCCCGGACATTCTTGTCGCTGATCTCGTCCGACCACGACCACATGCCCGATGACAAAGCCTTGATGACATCTTCTGGAAGCCCAAGGGCCTTGCCAACGTCGCGGATCGCCCCTTTCGCCCGGTATCGGGTGACGGTGGCGCAGAGAGCCGCCTTGTCATGCCCATAGGTCCTGTAGATCCACTGGATGACCTCTTCCCGCCGCTCGTGCTCGAAGTCGACGTCGATATCGGGCGGCTCGTCGCGCTCCTGGGACACGAAGCGCTCGAAGAGCAGGTTGTTGGTTTCGGGATCAATAGAGGTGATGCCGAGGATATAGCAAACGGCGGAATTGGCCGCCGAACCACGCCCCTGACAGAGGATGCCCTGGCTGCGGGCATAGCGGACAATCGAAAACACCGTCAGGAAGTACGGCGCGTATTTCATGGCACGGATGAGATCAAGTTCGTGCCTGATGACCTTCAGCACCGACTGCGGCAATCCTTCCGGATAGCGGTTCGGGATGCATTCCCGGACATAATGCTCCAAGGATTCCTGAGCAGTCTTGCCCGATATGATGGCCTCCTCCGGATACTGGTAAGTCAGCTCCTCCAGCGAGAACTTGCAGCGCTCGACGATCTCCATCGTCCGTCGGAATGCCTCAGGATATCGCGGAAACAGACGCTCCATCTCGTCCGGCGGTTTGAGGAAACGATCTGCGTGCCTCTCCCGCTCGAAGCCCACTTCGTCGATCGTCGTATTGTTGCGAATGCACGTGACGACATCCTGAAGCTGGCGGCGGCCAGGCTCATGAAAGAGAACGTCGTTCGTGACAACAGTCTTCACCTCGAAACGCACCGCCAGATTGGAGAGCTCGTATAGCCGCATCTGATCGTTCGGCCGCCGGCGCAAGCAAAGCGACAGATAGGCACGATCGCCAAAGATTTCGGCGAGCTTCCTCAATTGGACGGCACAGGTCTCGTCGGCGAGATCGGGCACAAGGATTCCGATCAGGCCCTCGGCATAGAGAGCCACATCCTCAATATGGAGAATGCAGTTGCCCTTGCCGCCTCTGGATTTTCCCAGAGTCAGCAGCCGAGTCAGGCGGGAATAGGCGGCCCGATCGGTCGGATAGACGAGGATCGACATGCCGTCCCGCAGATCGAGGCGACAACCGACGACCAGGCGAAGTCCTGTCGCCCGCGATGCTTCCAGGGCACGGACAATCCCGGCATGCGAATTGCGGTCGACGATGCCGAGCGCCTCGATCCCCAGCATCTTCGCCGTCGCAAACAGTTCGTCGGCAGAGGATGCGCCGCGCAGGAAAGAGAAATGGGTGGTGACCTGCAGCTCGGCATATCTCATGCGAAGATCCCGTGCAGAAACCAGCGATGCGATCCCGTCTCCGGATCGATGCCGTCACCGCTGCGATAGATCCAGAAGCGCTCACCGCCTTCGTCCTCGATCACGAAGTAATCGCGTACCGCCGAGAGTTCGCTGTCACGCTTCCACCATTCGCCGAATATGCGCTCCGGGCCATCGGCACGCTTCACCCGGCGTCGCTTGCCGCGCCAGGTGATGCTGGCGGGTGGATGGTCCGGCAAAAGCGCGATGGCTTCGATCCGATCGGGTTGCGCCAGAAGCCGCACCGGCCGAGGCCAATGATGCACCCAAGACTCCACGACGTGTTCGACGGCCGCAGGAATACGCCGGATACTGCGTTCGGGAACGTCGGACGCGACGGGCGCAATTCGATAGACGCGTTGGCCGCGATTGCCGAGGATGTCGATCAACGGCGTGATGTCCTTATCTGTGTCACCGATCAGTGAAGATGGCCGCTGCTCGTCGGCAAGTGGTTCCGTCATGACAGCAACGAGCGTCAGCTTCTCGATGCCGAAACCCGGCTCGATCTTTTCGGTGCGATCGCGAAACAGCTTCGTCAGCCAGGCAACGTCACGCGCTGGCTTGGCGGTTCCCGCTCGTATGGCTTGTCGGACACTGTCGACCTTCTCAACTATGAGGTCGGTTCGCCGTACCCCAAGACCCTTCCGCTGCAGCTCGGCGACAAGCTGCAAGATCAGACGTCCGACGTATTTGTTGATGGTTTCTGCGGCACCGATTGGTTCGGCAAAGGAACGGCTGACCTCGATCAGTTCCGCCGTCCGGATTGGGTCAATGGGTTCTGATGCCCGGCCGAACATTTGATCGAGCCGTCTGCCGACTTCGGGACCGAACCTAAGAGCCAACGGTGCACGCGGCGTTGCCGACAGCTCGCCTATGGTTTTGAAACCCAGCGTCCGCAGATCCCCGACGATCTTCTCCGGTAGCCGTAGCCGGGAAATCGGCAGATGTTCGACCGCGCGGCCGGTCTCTCCAGGCGGGATGATGACGATCTCGCGGTTGATCGCACGGGCACAGGCATGGGCCGCCCCCCAGGTATCCGCGATCGCCACCTGGGTCGCCAACCCCCTCGCCCGAAACCGATTGGCAATCCCGGTCAACATCAGCAGTTCACCGCATTGCAGGTGATCAGCACCCTCGGTATCCATGACAATTCCGTCGGGACCGTCCATGGCGACAATGGGAGAATATTGTGTGAGCGCCCATAGCGTGATGCGTTCGAGAGATGCCGCATCGGCCGCGGGATCGGCATCGATCATGAGAAGGCCGCCGAACAGCGCCTGCGCCTCGGCCGCTTTCATGCCGACGCGGACACCCACCTTGCGTGCCATGGCGTCTGCTGCAGACACCCAGCGTTTGGAGCCGCTTCTGGCGATGACGACGACCGGTTGCTCAGGCGAAATGGCGGGGTCTGCCCGCCTGATCCTGTCGGTCGGAAGGTCCGATAGATAGATGGATACGACCCGAGGCATCACACGCTCCAACGATAAACTCGGCGCATTCGCCTGCTTTCACTCTCATCAATTCCAGGAACCACCTGGCGCGGCCGACGCCTGGAACTGGCAATTCTTCCGACGGCAGCAGGCTGACCCGCCAGCGTGTCGTCGACGCCGTCGGCTGCCCGAAATCCGACGCTTCCGTCTGCCTGCGCCAGCGCCTGACGGCCAAGCCTATCGTTCCCGTCTTCTCGGCTGCCAATTGCAGGCGCCGCGACGCCACCATCGGCAGCCGGACGATCTCGCCGACGACGGCTCCAAGTCCCCCAAAAGCCAAGGCTTCTTCCATGGATGCCAGGACATCCTCCTCCTTGTCGGCCTCGACGAAGACGACCCGATCAGGATGAAGGCCTGCTTGGGCCAGCGCCGGAAAGAACAGGTCCGGCCGGGTCAGACACCAGACGATCTTGCCCTTGGTGCGGGCGACAATTCCGGCCGCGAACAGGGCTGCAGTTGCCCCGTCGACGACACCAGCCCCGCCGCCCGCGAACTCGTGCAGAGCCCCATAGGCAAGGCCGCCGCCGGGAAGAACGGCGTCGATCTCAGGAACTCCGAACGGCAAATGGTCTGCTTTACGTCCGACAGGCCGTTCGAGGGCGGCGATGCGGGTACGAAGATCCGATATGACGTGCTCGCGGGCAGCCGCCATTATGCACTGAATCCTTTCGGTTCGTGGGGTAAAAGCACGACCTGATGTCGTCACAAATGATTTATGTTCCCGTTCTGTTCCTTGTCGGGCTTGAAGTCAAGATGGGTCAAAACAGGAATTTATTCCCTCAGTTTTAGAGGATTTGAAAATACCGTGATGAATCAGGCCAATAGGACAAGGAAGCAACCAAGCATTGCTGCAGAAATATTTTGCGCTTCCAGCTTCTGAATGACCCTCCCCCAGACAACCAAAGCAAGTGGTGTTCGTATACTCGCCTTCTATTGTCCTGCCCGGTGCTCCTAGTGCGCCAAGCCTTTCAATGTAAATGCTTCACGATGAGGCCACGACAGGCGCCAGAACACCCGCCCGTTCAGGTAGCTAAACTAAACCTGTAGTAGATGGTAGGTTAATTCTACCGGCTCGACGCCACCCCGAGCCGGGCAGCACAGCGTCCGACGGTTGCCTCGAAATATGCTGTCGGACGCGTCTATTCCATATCAATTGGCTGGTTGCTTCCTCAAGCAGACGATTATTTCGAAAATGTCTTATCTCGCTCGCGCAGAGTTGTTCCAGTGCTGGCGCTGAAAGCGTCCTGTAAGTCGACGCCGGAAAGCCATACAGGGGGCAGATGAGCCTATCCTGCACGTCGTAACGCAATCCGGTACAGGCTCATCAAGAGGCAAAACGTGAGCAGGAACAGGGAACCAAAGACCGTGGCGAACCCCGTGCGGCTATCAAGGCTCCACCACACGAACGGATTGGAATTGGGCAGCCTGATAAGGATTGAAAACGCGGCGTAGCACGCCAGCGTAGAGCAGATCAGGCAAAGTATCGCCGCAAAAAACATGCCGATCAGTTTATCCACCCGCGACATTCTCACGACCTTTCGTGTGATATGTAAAAAGCAGTTCCTCGCTCGACCGCTCTTGCCATCGGACTGGCAAGACACCGAACTGTCCGCTACCATGAGCCGGCTACCTGCAACTGCTTCAGTACAAATTCACCGCCCGCCAATCCAGGCTCTCATGTTGAATTTCATACAACGCCATATCATGGCCTATCGATTATTCCTGGTGGGCGGAACGCTTGCAGGCCTGTATTTCTATCATGACGTTTTCATCTTCATTCCCTTTTTGCTTCTCCCTGCCCTTTTCGGTGCTCGAAAGAGCCGATCACGGGAAAAGTACAAGAACAACTCCTATGCGATGGGAAATATTGAGTACTACGATGGCGTTGTGTGGATTTGGCGTGGCTTCCCATCAAAACCGCGATAGACCATTGTACCGGGTTCAAACGAGGGGTTCAGCTTGACATCAACAGCAATCACCTTCGCCTTCGTGTTCTCTGTCGCGAGCTTCGCCACGTTTGACGCGGTCTCGGCGGCCGCTCCCGAATTCCCTCAGATCGGCAGTTCGGTCTATTGTGGTGTGCTGACGTCAAAGATGCTCGACAAGGCCGAGCAGTCTCGTGAGATGGCGCAATGTCTAAGCTTTGAGGCGACCTCTCGTGGGCGCTTGAGTGCCCAATGGCCCCTCGTAACACCTGCCGGGGCCAAGGAGTGCCTCAAACCCGCTGCCACGGCGAGCAGGTCTTACGTCTACCTCGAACTTTGCGTAGCCGTCGATCTTGGATTCCAGTGCCTTAGGGGCGACCTCAAATGCGAGCGAAAGCCCTAAAATAAGTGGCTGACTGAAACATTGTCATATCAATCAAATGCAGAATCTCATTCAACGAAATCTAGCCTTCTATCGCCTGGCTCTTGTGGGTTTGATCTGCCTTGGGCTCTACTTCTATTCTGACGTCTTCATATTAATACCGCTCATGCTCCTGCCGGCGCTTCCAGGTGCGCTCTTTAGCCCTTGGCGAGAGACGTACAAAGATAACATCCAGGTCCGTTCAGCTATTGGTTGGTACGACGGCGTCGTCTGGATTTGGCGTGGATTTCCCGTCAAGGATGAGGGCCTGAACTGGGCCCTGAAACCGAGGCAGGGCCTTGGTGACATGGGCTTCGGCACGGATTCCACGACAATCGACACTCTCGCGGTCTACGGAGCGGCGGCCGGTCTGCGAGATAGCTACACAGCACTCGATGGCGGAGACGGAAAGTTCGAAACCGGCAACCCCGGGCGGGCGCTCGTCGCACAGGCGATCGTTGAAACTCCCAGCGTTCCAGTTGAAACGCGAGGCGGCCTGAGGCTTGCGTATGACAATGCCGGACTATTCGAGATCGCTGCGGATGCCTCGGTCGACCGATTGAACTACGATGGTTGCAAGATTTTCAGCATGCCGGCGATGGAGGTCATCAGACATCTCGCCGCGTCCATGGGCGAACGGCCAATCATATCCGGCAACGAGGTCGTATTCGCCAGCAACTTGATATTCTTGTTCAACTTCGTCGCCCTAGCAGGCGATGGCCTTTCCTATACGGAAGGGATTTCAAGCAAAAGACTGATCGTCTGGCGCTCGCAACCAAAATACAGTGGCAAGGATCTATCGCGGTTTAGGCCGATGGGTCTTTGAAATTGAGCCCAACGGACGACCGGGCATAGAAGGCGGCGCTAATGTATCGCATCGCACGCTTTCTCGAAGCGATACACAAAGAGCCTGGCCTTACCCTCGACGAATTCCGCCTTCTCTTTCCTGCTCGTGATGTTGTGGCTGTTGTACACGTCGCCATCCACTATGCTTTGGATCAGTGCGATCCCCTTTCACCTATCTCTTTAACTTTCGGGAAAAAGAAAAAGCACCGGGTCATTCTCAGCCATTTTATCCGAGGTTGCGATGATGCAATCGCACAAATCCGTCGATATCCCCTTGATGGCAAGGCACTCGCTCATCGATCTACTTTTGAAATCGCTTGAATATGTGGGGAACTCAACCCGTCCGCCGATGCTTCTCCAGACAAAAGCACAGCGGCAATAAGAATCGACGACAGCGATATTATGCAGCTGCGTTTCACGGTATCCATCATCTATCAATGCTAGATTTCTGCTGTCTCAACAAACGAACTAGCGAGTTTCCGGCGAACATAGAACGCACCGCCAAACCTAGCGCTTTCAATGTCACGCGGCTACGATAACGAGAAGCAAGAAGCATCATGCAATGATGCTGTCTAACTTGAGTTTCATTGCCGGCATAATTTTATTTGGACGAAACTATATGCGCGAACTCTCAAGCGAATTCCTGCAGGCACTTCAAGAGGCAGTTCCGACAGGTTTCAATCGCATTTCTGAGAGACGCTGGGTCAGCGATCCTCAGAACGCAATCCGCCGGATCGTAGAATTCCAGGTCCTGAAAGGAACGCAATATTCCGCGCGTTGGGGTTTCTCGATCGATTTTGTTCCCCGGCTTCGCAGCGGTCGCCTGTCCTGGAAACGTACGCTGAAGGCGGCAGACTTCGACCTCAGCATCGACCCAATCGACCTTGAGGGCTCCGTCCCCGATTGGTGCTCATTGACCGCGGATGCGGAGATCCGACACATCCGGAGGGTCGCGCAGGGCGTGAAGAACGCTGCTTCTTCGGACTTGTCTTCAATACAGACGATTGATGACCTACTCGATCTCTTTCAACGACGATCCGCGATGACATTTCGTCGGTTTGGACCCGCCAACTACATTCAGACTGATATCGCCTGGGGATTGTTGCAACTGGCCGCGGGGGAAGTGGCCGAGGGATCAGATAGACTGGCCCGATTTTGCGAAGCTTTTGAAATCGATCCAAACAATTCCATTCTGACCAAAGCTCAGGCAGAGGCCCTTGAAATTGGCAACGTCACTTAGCTCTGGCTGTGTCGGCGCAGTCCGGGAGCGTGAACCAAGACCATGCCTGAAATATCGGGAGGCTCGATGAACGTGGGCGCGCCGTCAAGGTCACCTCGCCGCCTTCTTCTTCCAACATCACGCAATTGCGCGTTGTGTCCGGGACCTGATATCCAGTCCGAATGAGATCTATTTTCGCTGCCCTCACTATTTCCGTTTCAGCATCGCATGCGCTCGCAGAACAACCGCTAAACGCAGTCGTCTCCGCGTGCTTCACCCCAGCCGAACAATGCGAAACCCGCATCGTTGATGCCATCGACAAGGCGCAGTCGTCGATCCGCGTGCAAGCCTACGGCTTCACCTCACTTCCTATAATCCATGCTTTGCAGCGGGCAGCAAAGCGGGACGTCGAAGCGTTGGCGATCCTGGATAAGGTAAATGAGCGGAAGTATTCGGGAGCGACACTTCTTGAGGCTGCCGGCATCCCTGTCTGGATCGATTTCGAGCCGGCAATCGCCCATAACAAGATCCTCGTCATCGATGGCCGTCTGGTGATCGGGGGGTCCTATAACTTCACACAGGCGGCGCCGAAGCGCAACGCGGAGAACGTCACCTTCACCGAGAGTCCGCAGATAGCACGACAGTTTCTCGACAACTGGGACCAGCGCCTGAGAGCCTCGCGTACATTCGACGGCCCGAACCAGGAAATAACCGATGAGTAAAAATCGCGAGGTTCTATCGCCCGAGACCCGCATCCTTCTGAGATCACTGCATCAGGGCGTTGATCTGGAAATCGAAATCAAGGCAATCCTCCACCAGTTCACGACGGTTCCGCCGGGGTCGATCGCTACCGCGGCGCTTCAGATCCGGCACGACGCCGCACTTTATGCGGCTTTCCCTGGTCCTCACTGGCTCAGCCCTCCCAAGCCGCACGCAAAACTGAAACTTCTCAAGCAAACGCCCGGCTTGGAGTTCATTTATATCTTCCATGGCGATGGCTATCTGCGTGAGGCCTCTCTTACCAAGATTACGGGTGGACTCCAATCTCCCTTTCTTGTCGCGGCGGTCATCTGGCGGTTGAATGACTGGGTCGCGCCGGTTCGCACGGCGGCATACCTCTGTGCGCAGCGCGTGTTTCAATCCACTCCACCCGATATTATCGCCCGCGCTGCCCTGGATCTACTGAGGCGGCAACATGGTTGGGGACGTTGGGGCGAGCCTGAACGATCCATGATCGAGGAACTGTACGCCCGATCAAATGTTACAGCTGAACTCGCGAAGCTGCTGATCCAGCAAACGACAGGACCAACGCCGTCGACGCTTCGCCACGCGTTGCGCACGCCCTTGCTTGATCGGCACCTCGAGGACATCTCCACCAAGTCGGTGAACCCGGTGGTGCGAGCAATCGCGGTCGAGGCGCTCATCGACGGGACGGCAAAATGGCGGTCCGGTTCCCGTTGGGACTGGATCGACAAGCGCTATAACCTCAAGCGCTGGACGCCGACTTACAGCTACCGAGAGCTTGCTTGTTCGGTCTCACCGATCGAAGTCGCTGACAGAGCTATTCTGGACCGGTCTCCGACTGTAAGGCGCGTCGTCCTGGATAGTGTCGGCCGGAATTCACTGCCGGCAGACGTCGGACGGCACTATGCACGGCAGCTCGAATTCGATCGATCTGCCGTGGTCAGGGAAGCCGCGGCGTTTATCCTGCGCTGATTTCGCCGGCGCCGGACGAACGTCACAATGCTTGTGGCCCGCGACATCCAGAAAAACGATAGGTGCCGCGAGCCAGGCTTAAAGTCTAGCGAGCTGCATCACGAAAGCTGGTGGCATAGACGCCAAAATTCGTTCCATAGCCCTCGACTATGATCCGTGACCCGGGTCCAAGGGCTCCTCGCAGATCATCGGAAACGCCGCAAAGCGTGTTGAAGAAAGCCGGCAGATCTTGAAGCACCACGGGTGAACTGCAACCCTTTTCACTCGGCCCTGTGGCGTCTTTGACGGTGAACGCAAGCTCTGCGTGATGACCTGCGACGATCGAAAGAAGCACCGGAATGGTCATGACGCACGTTGTCCTTCCCAAACCAAATCCAATCAGGGGGGAAAACAAGATCGCAGCGGTCTTTTTCAGGTCGTCTCCCGGTAAGGTGTCCGCGCGAAAGAACAGGACGCAGCACAAGAATATTCCAGAGATGAGCCCCGCCCACATGCCAAGGCCGTAGATCCTTGCAGCCCACTCGGCCGAAGGCACAAACCCGTAGCCATAGACTTTCGTCACGAAGAAGAGCGGAATTGCAAGCAGGTACCAGAAAACAATCAGAAGGACTCCGGCGGCAAGAAAGGGGCGGTCCCGTCTAATCAAGCTCTGCCCATTCGCCATTGCCGACTTTCTTGCCTAGGTTGCCGCTGGTTATTCCACGCGCAAAACAACATACAGGGACGGTCTATAACAACAAGGCGGCGTCCTCGGCTCCAGATCCCTTTTTCTTCACCCAGAGATCACTCGTCCGCTCCATCTCCATCAATTCGGGCGGATATAGGCGTTGCTGGAAAGCTGGGAGGTCTTCAAGGCTGCCCGTCATCCATCGCTCGTAATCGTCACGATGCAGGATCACGGGCATCCGGTCGTGAACTGGCGACACCGCTTCGTTCGCCGCCGTCATGGCGCCGGAATAGACCGGTCCCCATTCGTCCGACATACGCCACAATCCAGCCCAGGCGAAAACCGGCTCATCGGGAAGACTGAACCAGGTTCGGGTCTTCTTCCCCTTGGGACCTTCGGGCTCGGCAAAATGCGTGACGGGTATCAGACAGCGCCATTGCGGCTTGCGGGCAACGCCGACCCACATCGCCTTGGTGAGATCGGCGATGTTGTTAACCGGGATGGGCTTCGCGTCAGGCTTCATGGTTTTGAGCCGCAGTGGAAAGCCCCAGGTCATCGATCGCATTTCCCGAGCACCATTGTGCTCGGTGATCACCATACCGGGGGTGCCGGGATAGACCTCGTCCGGAGCGTTGGATTTGACCGGATTGGCCACTCCGAAATAGCGGGCCACTTCTTCAGCTGTCTTCCGAACCGTATACAAATTGCACATGCTGCTGCGATCCTTTCGAACGGAGGGCGCTTCAAGCTGGGCTAGACTGACATGGACTCGCGGCCGAGGAAAGATTTTGGGCGTGGAGGCATACCGCTCCGCCACAAGTCACGGGTCTGCAGCACTTCGAATTCATCCGACGGCAACGGCTCACGAAACTGGAAGGCGATAACGTCCTTTATGCTTCCGTGGAGCCAAAGATCCCACTCTGCCTTCTTGAGGAGAACCGGCATGCGGTCGTTGAATGGCCGCACCAGCTCGTTGGCCGTTATCGTCATGCCGGCGAACACGGGGCCGAATTCCTGCGTGTTTCGGCAGAAGCCGGCCCAGGCGAGCAGCGGCTCCTTTGTATTCGAGAACCACGCCCTGGTCTTTCGGCCCTTTGGACCATCAGGGTTTGCGAAATGGGTGATCGGGATCAGACATCGATACCGTGGATCGACGACGATCCGGTCCCAAAGCGGATTGGTCAGGTCAGCAACCAGACCGATGCGTCCGGGCGGCTCGCCATTGAATTGCATCTCCCGCGTCTGGCGAGGGAAACCCCATGACACGGATTTCAGAAGGCGGAGGCCATCCTTTTCGATGACGATCAGACCGAGGCCGCCTTCGATCGTTTCGTGCGGCACTGAGACGGACGGTGCGACGTCGACGTCGAAATGCTTCGCTATCTCCTCGGCCGTCCGAGAGACCGCAAACAGCCTGGACATGGCAGCAACCTCAACATATCAGTGAGCCATTCAATATCACAAGAACAAAAAGAGAACAATTCAAATTGAAAGACAGGCGGTACCTGGCCTTATTTCTCTGCGGATGCGCACGACGACACCAGGGCAGCCGACCTAATCCGCGAAGTCGGTATGTTTGCGTTGTCTGCGCTTGCTTTGACCTTAAGAACCGTCGCTGTTCCCTCCTGGGAAATCAGCTCTCCGCAAACTGTCCGTGGAGCTTCGGCGGTGGTTGCGCCATTCACCTCAATTTTCATGAACGCAAGCGGTTTGCTTTCTGCCACGGGACCATACCAGGAGAGGCCTATTGCAAGCGCAAGAGCGATCGCGCTGCCAAGCGCCAGCTTCTGAGCCCATTTGAGGTCATCCAGGGTTTGGTTCGTCAGCGTTATGTCTCGCGCGACTTTCGGGCCCATCGATACTAGCTCATCAGCGCTGACCTCGATCATTTTACCATACGCGGCCTGAAGAAAATGCCACACGGACCAAACCGCCAATATCAAGGCGGCGATGGCCAGTATCCCGAGACCGACTTGAACCCATAGCTCGTAAGCCGTGATTTTGTCCTGACCTTTGAATAGCAAGGTGGCTGTAACCAGGGCTATGAGCCCGGCCATCCCATTCTTCCAGTTCTCGGCGAGCTTTCGAGCGCGCTCGAGCGCGCCCTTCAGCTCTTCCGCGAGATCGGCACGGTTTTCGATTTCGCCGATATCAGCGATCGGATTGTGCGGCATCGTGAGCTTTACCATGTCGCTTTCGCGCCTCCAGCGCCTGTCTCCATGCTGTTTATTCGTGGGGGTAAGTCTTCATTCGCAACGCATTCTCCAGAACGCCCCACATCCGACCTGTCCCTTCCCCTTTTGACCTGGATGCTTCTCGGTGCAGGAACATTGCACGGAAAACTCGGTGGGCAGGAGCGACGTCGGTACCAAGCTGGCCGCTTCCAGCATTTGCTGAAAACTCTCCGGGCTTGTTGGTGCCACGCCGCGGAACGCTATGAGATAGTGGGTAAGTGACATCGTGTGTTTGCAACGGGGACAGTCGCCTTCAATTTGCAATGCGACCGGATCTTTTTCCGGAGTGGGTTGCACCTCGAATTGGGCGATCTCCGCGGCTGTCATTATGACATTCTTATTCTGGTATTCGATGATCTTGACCACATGTCTCTCCTACTATGGAAACCCTACGCCAAGGGCGTCTCTAACGGGCAAAGGTGCGTTGCGGGCAATGAAGTGGGCTATGCGGTGACGCCGAAGCCGGTCGTCCTGTTCGAGCGACTCGGCCGACTTCGCTGTTCGCATGAGGCGCTCGAATGTTTGGGTATCGAGAAGACTTGCCTGAAGGGCGTCGATCACCGCGCTCGGTGACGACGCGAACATGGACTTGGCCTCATCGAATATCGAACGCATCACCGCAGGGTCGTTCGACCCGAAATGCCACGAGGTATTGGTCAGCAGCTCCTCCATGCGCGCCGCCACAATCACCCGACGACGTTGTCTCTCCTCCAAGGCCGCGCTTCCGAGTCGCCGAAGCAGATCCGAGGTCTGATCAGCTGCTTGATGAAGGTTCGGAACACGGCCGTACCGCCCGCTCATGACTTTGTCGCAAAGCGCGATACGTTCGACCGCTGGTCGATGAGCGTCGTCGATGTGGACGGCTCCGACGGCTTCGCAGAGCTTCAGAGCTTCGAAGAAGTATCGCACCCCCGCCACCGCGGCACGAGGATCGATACCCGCCGCGGAGCTGGAATCCACCGCAAGCATCGCTCCGATCGCGTCCGCTTCATGTTCTTGAACTACCGGCCGCCGATCCAGATCATGGAGGCTCGAACTTTTCTGAGGGGCCGTTCCCGCGTCACCGACCAGATGTTCACGCATGATGTGGGCGATTTCATGCGACAGCACGAAGCGCTCGGCCATCCGCGCATAATTCTCAGCGGTACGCTGCTCGCGCGGACCGGTCTCCCAGGCATCGACCAATGGCGCTCGAACGAGAGACGACATCCAGTCGAGAAGCACTGCGATGACAGCCACCGCTTCACTCTCGGGCGGCGGCGGGGCATCGCCGGTACCGCGAACTATCACGTAAGGCGTCATCGCTCTGGCAAGGCGATATAGATAGAGCGCAACCCCTTGGTTGAAAGCAATGATGTGGCTCGAACCCATGTAGAGCGTCAGCGCCGAGACATCCCCCAAGGGCACCATCCGCACAGAGACCCGGCGAGGCTTTACCCTCTCGGAAAGCTCTGCATCGGACGTGGTTTGGCAAAAAGCAAGAATTTCAGCGGCGATACTCTCGATGACCTTTCCGACAGGATCGTCAGGTGGTGGCAGGAACTTGAACCTGCTCGAATTTCCACGAGCGAGGATTCGGAGAAAGACCGTATCGATATCGCGTTTACTGCCTTCGGCATCGGACATTGTCGGCTCCATCGGCGCAAACCGGGGCGAATTTTCAAGCGTCCTACGCGCCAATATCGCACCGTTTTTGCCACGGGCCAATAGACCGCGCCTATTCGATGTCCGACTGGACAAGGCCTTGCTCCTAGGCCGATTTCAGCAGCTCATCGAGCATAGCGGGTCGCGCCCTGTCCCGCTTGTTCACACGTCCCGCAAACGCGCGCCTACGGCCGCCTTGAATACCAATTCTCGTCGTTGTGCCTTATCAACCGTTATCTCGTGCCAGGCCGCATTGTTCATGGGGCGGCAATGAACGCAGATTGGTTGCCGGAGGTTGTCACCAGCTTCGAGGTTACGCCGAGAAGGTTTCAGGACGCACCGAGGTTGATCTGAATTGACCATCAAGAACATAAATGGCTCCTAGCGCCGGGTGCGGGTCTTTGAGACTTGCCGACACTATCCGCGACCTCGAGGTAAACGGCGCTACTTCGTCTCCCATAAATACCCCTTTAATGGTTTGATTAATCCAATCATCGCTGTTATATATACACTATAAGGAGCTTTAGCGATGCAGTTGAACATCGAGACATTTTGGCGGGGAGAGTGGCATCCCAGCGCTAGCATCGCGATCGTGGACGAGACCCGCGGCATCGAAGGGCCTTCGATAGTAGAATACGACATCGACTTTTTTATGCACTACGCCGCCGCCGACAGGTTGACCAGCGATGTCAGGGACGCGCGCGCGTTGTCGGTCAACTATCCCGTCGACCTTGAGAGCAGATTTCGGGAGACTTGGCCTGCGTTCTTGCTCGACCTGATGCCTCAGGGACACGCCCGCCGCAAGCTCGCTGACCACATGAAGCTCAACGTCGACGCCCGCTCGTCTGATCTCCCGCTGCTGCTTCGTGCCGGTGGCAACCCTATCGGGAACTTGCGCATCGCAGAGGCGGCCGCTGCCGAAAGGGATCGCCTGTCGGGAGTTCGCCGCGCCGGCGTCACCGAAGAAGACATCTTTGGCCGAACCGAGTATTTCACCGAAGTCGTCGATCGCTTTGGAATGCTCGCTTCGGGTTCTAGCGGGCTTCAAGGCGAGTGGCCTAAGGTGTCTCTGACACTCGCGGCCGACGGGCTATATTACCCCGATGCCCTCGTTAGCGACGGCGAAGCCGTTCGGCACTACATTGTCAAGCTTCTCCGGAGCAACGACATCCGCGATCAGCTAATCCTGGAGGCAGAGGCGGGCTATTCGGCTATCGCCGAACAGATCGGCTTGAACGTCCACGAGACGTCGCGCTACGCCAACGGTGTCCTGATGATACCCCGGTTCGACCGCAGGATCGAAAGCGGCTCGCTGCAGCGCATCGGTCAGGAAAGCATGGTCTCGGCGCTCGGCGTCGCAGAATTCGGGTATCTCGCCAGCCACGAGGACTATATCGGTGTTCTCAAGCGCGTATCGACGAATCCGTTCGCAGACATCGTCGAGTACGTGAAGCGTGACATTGCCAACCGCGCCATGGGCAATCCGGACAACCACGGTCGCAACAGCGCGCTGTCGAAGATGCCTGACGGCACTGTCAGTCTGTCGCCGCTGTTCGACTTCGCGCCGATGAGGCTCGGGGCCGACGGCATCGTGAAGTCGACGAGATGGGCGGCGATGCGGGATACACATCGCGACACCTCGCCTGACTGGGCGGAGGTCTGCACTGCCGTGTTTCCTGACAATCCAGATCTCGCACGCAAACTCGGCGTGGAGATCGGCGACTTTGCAGAGCGGCTTCTCGAAGCCCCGACATTGGCGGCCAAGTTTGGGGTTCCAAGCGATGTCATCAAGGTCGGGATGAGGGATTGCCAGATGGTCGCCGAGAGCGTGATTGCTGCCCGTCCGAATGGAGAGAACTAGAATGGCCAGATGGAAGAAGCCAACGAAGGAAGAGATCAGCGAAAGCCGTGCGCGCCTTCGCGAAAAGGCGGCGGCCGGGGAGCTGAAGTTTCCATCTGCCGTCGCTGAAATCAGGAAGTCTTTGGGCCTGACGCAGGAGCAGCTCTCGACCATCACTGGGATCACCAAACGACAGGTCTTGGAAATCGAGACGGGCAAGGCCAACCCCACCGTGGAAACGCTGGAGCGAATCGCACACCTGTTTGGCTTCACGCTTGGATTCGTCCCGAAAGAACCAGAATCGGCGAGACAACAGCCAACTAGCTCATCTCGTCCCTAGATGGCTGTGTTACTTTTGTCCCGCTCACTACTTCGTGAGGCGTTGACTAAAAGGCTTATCCGCAATTAGGCAGCAACTTGTTGAACTCCAAGTTAAATTTCGCCCCATCTGCCATTTCGCAATAACTCCCAATCGTATCAGAACAGGAGAGCATTTCATGAAGTTGCTTCCGTTCGACTGGGACACCGCCAGACGGAACGAAGGGTCAAATCGGCGATGTCACATTATTGTTGGTTTAACAGATGGCGGATAATCGGGTTGGTATGCGCCAGCCGTCGATCAGTTACAAGAACCACCGTTTTCCGCCAAAGATCATCGCCCATGCGGTGTGGCTGTACTTCCGGTTCCCCTTGAGCCTACGGTTGGTCGAGGAAATGCTGTTGGAACGCGGTATCATCGTATCTTACGAAACGATCCGGCGATGGAGCCGCAAATTTGGTGCAGTTTATGCCAAACAGTTGCGCAGAAAGAAGCCGTCGCGAAAGGATATCTGGCACCTTGATGAGGTCGTAATTTCCATTGGCGGCCGAAGGCATTGGCTTTGGCGGGCTGTTGACCAGGACGGCTATGTTCTCGACGAGATCGTGCAGGCCCGCCGCGATACCAAGGCGGCCAAGCGATTGCTGGTCAGGTTGCTGAGGAAGCAGGGCCTGTCGCCGAAGCGCATCGTCACCGACAAGTTGCGCTCATATGGAGCAGCAAGGCGGGATGTAATGCCGGGCGTTGAACATCGATCGCACAAGGGCCTTAACAATCGAGCGGAGAATTCTCACGTTCCACTTCGAAAGCGGGAATGGATGATGCAGGGATTTCGATCGACGGGCGGCTTGCAACGTATCATCTCAGTCTTTTCAGCCGTCAGAAATCTCTTTGTGCCACCACACCAGAAACGCTCAGCCCTGGCCGCGCACATTCATCGCATCCGCGCAATGGCTCAATGGAAAGCCGCGACCGGCGCAACCGCATAAGTTTGCTGGCAGACACCCCGTCTCGCTTCGCTGAAACAAAGTGACATCGCCCATCCTGATCCTCCACTAGACCCCTCAGCCGGATCTGAAGTGTGCGTTGATGAATTCGCTTCGCCGCGATTATTGATGCTCCATTGTCGGATATCGGCTCCAGGCCGCCGTGACGTTGCCGCCGAGCCGCGGGTTGATGAATGGCCGACGCAAAGCGATCAGGGCGGCCAGCCGCGGGTCGTGGAAGCGCGCTTGATAAGGCTCCATCCAGGCGAGATCGCCGGCAAAGGTCCAGGGAAACAGGCGTTGCGGCGTCGGGGTATAGGCCGAAAAGCTGTTCTGATCGATGACCGCATCGATCACCAGATTTACCAGGCGCGGCAGTGCGCCTTTGTTTTCCGAGTAGAGATCGACGCCCCGTGCCTGCGCCAATTCAGCGGTAAAGACCAGTGGGATGAGAGCAAAGTTATGGTAGTGAAGAGCGCGGTCGCCGCGCTTCATCTCGCGCTCAAGCGTGCCGTTCGGCTGAATATCCTTTATCCCTTCTCGCGCCCGTGCGACGCCTGCGTCGATGAGATCGGACCGTTTGGTCAGCGTCCCTGTCGCTGCAAGATCGAGACCCGCCCAGTAAACCAGGTTGTTGTGCAGGCGGTTGATCGCCTCCGCATCCCGCGTGGAGACGGCCATGTCGATCAGCCATTTCGAGATGCTCGGCGGAACGGCAGGAGCGTCCTTCCTTGACTGCGGAAAGAACCTGAGCAGTGCCAAAGCGAAATCGGTGCCTGCCCACGAGCGCTCATAATATCCCTGATAGCCTTTGATCGGTGCCATCAGGGCATTCGCCCGTGCCCAAGTGTCCAGGAGTTCGACCAGACACGCCTTGTCGCCGCCGTCGGCTGCCTTGTTCACCCGTTCGATAAAGGCGTGGAGCGGTTTTATAGCCTCGCTGTAGCCACCGGGATCATCGTAGAACCCTGGAGGATCGATGGTCGAAATTGGTGGCGGAACCCTGCAGGCGTCTGCCCGTGCCGCGATGGGAAACGCGGAGAAAAGCAGAATGCCCAGAAGAACCGACGAATATCCCCGACGTCGGTCCGCTGGCATTTTGAATGATGCAGCCATTCTCGCACTCCAACATTGGGGGTGATAGGCCCGGACCTCAATGAACCCTGTCATTTGAGGTACTCGTCTGATTTGTGCTGATTGAACGGGCGAGCGGACGAAATCCGTCGTTAGATTTTAATATTTTTGTTACAACTTACGTCTGAATTCGAAACGGCATCTTGCCCTTTTTGGGTGGCGTCGCCTTAACCGCGTGGTTGGGATCGGCTTGATATTCGGATCGTCATGACCGAAGCCCCGCATGCCCACGTTAGACGCCACCGCTTTCCTGCCGAGATCATTGCCCATGCGGTATGGCTCTATTATCGATTTCCGCTCAGCTTCCGCGACGTCGAGGATCTGTTGGCGGAACGCGGGATCAGCGTCTCATTCCAGACCGTCTCGGAATGGGCGGCGAAATTTGGCGTGAAGTTCGCCCATCAGATCCGACGGTGCTCACGAGGCAACTTTGCCGACAAGTGGCAACTCGATGAGATGGTGGTGACGATCAAGGGAAAGAAATACTGGCTGTGGCGCGCCGTCGATGCCAACGGCTACGTCCTCGACGCCCTCTTGCAAAGCCGAAGGAACAAGGCAGCAGCCTTGCGTCTGATGCGCAAACTGCTCAAGGGCCAGGGTGCCACCCCGCGGGTGCTTGTGACCGACAAGCTGCGTTCCTATTCGGCCGCAAAGGCTGTGCTGATGCCGGGTGTCGAGCATCGCTCGCACAAGGGTTTGAAGAGACCGGTAACTTGTCTGGGGTCACGCAGCGTGCAGGAGCGGCGGCACGGGGTTGAACAAAGAAGGCACGTTCGGTCCTGGCTGTCGAAAGGGTGTCCGCAGTCGATCGCGAAGCTCTCCATTGATCTCGGCCGTCCGAACCTGCACGAGCATGTGAGCGCCGTGGACGGTCCAGCGCATTTGCTGTTTCTTGACCATCCGCTTGCCGACCAACGAGTTTACCGCTGACTCGGCGAGGCTGGTGGCGACACGAAGCCCGGCTCGATGGCGATGTCCATAGTTGACTATCGCACCGCGGTTCGAACGAATATAGGTCAAGAGTTGCGAGCCGAGGCTGTGGAGCCTTGCGAAAGAGAAAACGCCTTCCTGCAGTGAGGGTTTCAGCCGTTCTAACAATCCCTCGAGATCATGGATAGCGCGATCAACACGTCCGTGCCACAGGCGCCACTTCACGGCCTTGATCTCCCTGTCGATGGACGAAAGAGTTTCCGAGAGACCGGATTGGGATCGCACCATGAAGTCCGCGATTTGCTGCATGGGCTGGATCCGCATGGCAATATGGAACCAGTCGATAATGTGGGTTGTCGGTTTCGGCATGGCGCGCGGCAGGCGCTTGAGGATTTCAGCTCCATCGGAGAGCACGATAACGTCGCCATAACCGCGATATCCCTCCCGTCGAAGCGCATGCAGAGTTCGATCCAGGATCGCCTTCTGCTCTGTGCTGGCGGTAGCGAAATAGCGGCCGCCGGCATCACCCCTACCACCACGACCGCATCGGGCCACAACAAGCTCGAAGTTGCGCGTTGAATCGGGCTCGGAGCTGCGGACATGAGCCGTGTCGATGCTGATGGCGAATTCTCTGTGTCGATCACCGGGAAGCGGCATTTCGAGTTGATGTCGCTCCTCCATCTCCCTTGTTGCTTGCCATTCTTCCTCTGCAATCTGATTGTCGATCCGCTCGCCGACCCTGATGGTACGTTTGCGCACGGTCGCATGCGTCTCGCTTGGCTCAATAGGCAGAAATCTGGTGAGCAAATTTGCTGCTTGCCGGTAGGGCAGAGTGCTTCCTAGTCGCGCAGTTAACTCCATCAGCTCCGTTGTCGCCCGATCGGGGCAGATTTCCTTCAGTGGCGCGAAGGCACTTACCATGCCTGGATAGCAATCGCTGCAGAGCATCCAACGGGGATTGCGAACCCTCACCGTGCCAAAAACGGTTCTGATGCGCCGCGTCGTGTAATCTTTTACCGCCGGGAACCTATGGCAGTCCGAGCAGACTCGGCGAAAAAGCGAATAGGTCTCGGCCTCGTGGTTCACGACCACGTTCTGCAGCGCTTCCATGATTTTCTTGCCGTCCTCGATCGACAGGCCGAGGTCACCATCAAACAAACGCTCCCAGCTCTTGTCGATGCGAACCTCCTTTCGGCAAATATCACCGAAATCATTCTTTCCCTCGATCGTGATCGTCCATTCAACTGCCATCGTTGCCTCCTTTGTCGAGGCAACCAAGATGACCCAGCCGACACTAACAGTTCGTGCGCACCCCAGAAAAGTTACCGGTCTCCGACGTCATATAGCCCGGCAGAGCTCGCCCCTTTTTCGAAGCCCCTGATTGATTCCAACCCGCGGGCTCACTTCAGCAGATCGCATGTCAGCAATGAGCCTTTACCTTGATTGCAGCCAAGAACTTCGGCGCGCATCTGCACTGCATTTATCAATATGTCGAGCCCCGTCGCCAGATGGATTTGTGTAGCATCGGCAAGGCTTTGAAGGATCAATCCATCTATGCCGGCCAACATCATTCGGGCAAGTTCGTCGGCGTGCTCTCGTGCCGGGTTGGTACCCAAGTCATTTACTGGACACAGCAGGGACGCGAAAGCATCGATGTAAGCATCATACTGCCGCTTTGCGAGCCACTCGCTGCCCTGGGTTCGCAACGCATAAAGGGTCAGCTCGTATTGCACGATCTGGCGGACGCGAGACGATTGCACATAGTCCCAGTTCGCTCGAAGCGCTGCCTCTATCCGCTCATTCAACGACAATGCATCACGCGCATTCGCGTCCAAAATAGTCGTCATGTCGGAGGCGAAGAGATCCAGGACCGCAAGCAGCACCGCCTCCTTGTTGCTGAAATGATAGTGCAACGTCGCCAACCGCACGCCAGCCTCGGTCGCAATCCGGCGGGTCGTCGTCTCATAAAGACCGAAGCGCCCGAGCGCATCGAGCGCTCCCTGCACGATCCTCGATCGCGTTTCCGCACTTTTGGTGGTCGGACGGCCAAGACCGTCCGCCTTGGCTGGCTTTGGGGATTTATTGACAGCCATGTTCTTCTTGAACTCCTGAATTCCATTCAACAAATCCAGCCGACCGTGGTGGCAAGACATCCATTCGAAGCCAGGCAAACGCAACGGTCCCATAGCATTTCGGATTATTCTCGTCGCAGTGCAAGCGCTCTAAATCATCACCCCGGAGCGAGTGCGATCTTGAACGGCATTGAACATGCTGGGACGACGCCGATCCCCAAGCTGAATCACCCTCATGGAGCAAGAGCCTCAACGATGCTCCCGATGGCAGCCTCCTGAAACGCCGTCAATTGCTGCCCTGGATAATCAGCAAATGTCGAAAGGAACGGATCCTGTATGAGGGATCGGATGCCACTCAGCTGCTCCATCACAGCTAGACCGCAATAGGGCACATAGCTCGCGGAATAACCTCCCTCATGCGACATTGCGAGCCTGCCACCGCAAAGATCGTCGGCCACCTCCATCAAGAGCCGCGTCAGCATCCTGTAGCTGTCACTATGCAGCATCATGCGACCAAGAGGATCGACAGCCGACGCATCGAAGCCACAGCACACGACGATCAACTCAGGACGAAACCGGCGCAATGCCGGAACGACGATCCGGTCGAATACCGCCGCATAGGCGCCGTGACCACACCCCGCCGGCAACGGTATGTTGATGTTTGAACCGATGCCCTGCCCAATTCCGCGCTCGGACAGCCCACCCGTTTCCCGCGGAAACAAGCCGTCCTGATGCACCGAAATGGTCAGCGTATCGCGGTCCCCATAGAAGGTTTGCTGTGTGCCATTTCCATGATGCACATCCCAGTCGATGATTGCGATGCGCTCCAGCCCGTGGTCCCTGCGTGCCTTCACTACCGCGATCGGCACATTGGCAAACAAGCAGAAGCCATAGCCCCGATCGCGCTCAGCATGGTGTCCCGGCGGCCTCACCAAAGCATAGCCATTTCGCACCCGGCCAGTCAGAACGGCGTCAACAACGGCAGACGTTCCGCCGGCCGACAATCGCGCAATTTCATAGCTTCCAGGCCCAAACGGCGCGTGGCAGCCGGCGTCGCCGCCTGCCGCCATGCTCATTGCCCGGACCCGGGCGATATAGGCAGGGTCATGGACGAGCGCGAGATCGTCTGCAGTAGCGGGCTCGCTCTCGAGCGTATCTAGTTGGCGCAGAAGACCCGAAACCTCCAGCAGGTTTCGAAAGCGTCGCTTGGTTTCCGCGTTCTCCACATGCTGTCCGGGCTGGACGGCCAGTCCGGCGGGCAATGTCCCCGCCGCATTGCCGGGCTCATGCCACATATAAAGCTCATGATAATTCCACCCCGTTTTCATGTCCCCTCCAGGATCGGTTTCGGTTAGTTCCACAAGTTTCGCGGAACAGGCTGCTCGCTTCAAGCATATTTTTGGTCATTTGACTAAATTTTATGGAGACCCAGCGTCAGGAAGCGAGTCTCTCGCGGACGCCTTGAAGAAGGTCAGCCGAAACCAAAACAAAGCCGCTAGAGCTGTCTCTTATACACATCTGACGCTGCCGACGACGTGTCGTGGGGGTGGGGGTGGGGGGGGGGGGGGGGGGGGGGTGGGGGGGGGGGGGGGGGGGGGGGGGGGGGGGGGGGGGGGGGGGGGGGGGGGGGGGGGGGGGGGGGGGGGGGGGGGG
>NZ_JAELUG010000763.1 GCF_016429255.1 Rhizobium sp. ASV8 | reverse complement strand
CCCCCCCCCCCCCCCCCCCCCCCCCCCCCCCCCCCCCCCCCCCCCCCCCCCCCCCCCCCCCCCCCCCCCCCCCTTTTTTCACCCCGAAGACGGCACACGCGATTTAATAGACCGTCTCGTGGGCTCGGAGATGTGTATAAGAGACACCTTTGAAGCTATGGGCACGCGGTGGCGGCGTCGGCGGGTGGACATGACGGAAGTGACCAAACCAGACTGGTGAAAATCGGCGATTTCTTGACATGACAGGATGGCTGTCTCTTATACACATCTGACGCTGCCGACGACGTGTCGTGGGGGTTGATGTGGGGGGGGGCCGGGTGGGGAGTAAGGGGGGGGGGGGGGGGGGGGGGGGGGGGGGGGGGGGGGGGGGGGGGGGGGGGGGGGGGGGGGGGGGGGGG
>NZ_JAELUG010000762.1 GCF_016429255.1 Rhizobium sp. ASV8 | reverse complement strand
GAACTCTTACTATGCTACTTTGTGAGTATAATCTGAAGTTTGCCTCTGAACCAATGACCGACAAGCCTGAATACTGCGGGCGACGAGACCGACACTCATCATGGCGACTGAGGATTAAAGCTACGTTGTTCGCGCGGTTGATGATGTTGTGAATGTGGTGCAGCCGTCTAACTGGAAAATTGTCGCAGGCGCAGATTCTAAATGGCTGGCTGGTGCTCTACGACTGCTATTGTAGATAATACCGTAGATGGTACCTAGCTAGCGTCAAGATATAAAGACACATTTCATCAGAAAAAAAAAAGATATTCCTCATCTTCATTAGCACTGTTAACCGCTTACATCCACAGTTAATACAATGGCATAGTTCCCTTTGTTTGCGCAAACGCAGTCTCTAAAAC
>NZ_JAELUG010000761.1 GCF_016429255.1 Rhizobium sp. ASV8 | reverse complement strand
CTGTAGTACCACAGGTCCGGCGCAAAATGCCTGACTCGAGGTACATTGGTGCTTTTGGAGCTGAAGGATGGGCTACACGCAGTGGCACCAATATCTTGAAGCATGGAGACGTCGTCAAGATTGAGCGTCAGAAGATTCAACCACCAGCGCCGCCGAAAGTGAAGGCCAAATCCGGCTCCCCAGCTGTCCCAGTCAAGGCAAACACAGCCGCTTCAAGGCGCATCGATGTCATTGTGCGCTTCACGAGTGAAAGTGGCATGGAAATAGGGCGACTAACAAAGGACATGGCAACGTGGATATCGACTTTGCTGGACCAGAAGATATGCAAGTTTGAAGGCACATGCGTTTACGCTCCAGATCGACTGCGCACAAATGACACGGTTTTCCTACAACTAAAG
>NZ_JAELUG010000760.1 GCF_016429255.1 Rhizobium sp. ASV8 | reverse complement strand
CCCCCCCCCCCCCCCCCCCCCCCCCCCCCCCCCCCCCCCCCCCCCCCCCCCCCCCCCCCCCCCCCCCCCCCCCACTTTCCACCCACAAGACGGAAAACGCGATTTAATAGACCGTCTCGTGGGCTCGGAGATGTGTATAAGAGACAGCACCAGGGCAGAGCGTCATTGGCGCCACCGGAAGCGGCGGCTCAGAGGTACCTTTTCGAGTGGGGCATGTACCTCTGGTCATTTCACTGGCGGAACTGCTGGAGCTGTCTCTTATACACATCTGACGCTGCCGACGACGTGTCGTGGGGGTGGTTGTGGGTGGGGGGCGGGGGGGGTTAGAAGGGGGGGGGGGGGGGGGGGGGGGGGGGGGGGGGGGGGGGGGGGGGGGGGGGGGGGGGGGGGGGGGGGGG
>NZ_JAELUG010000759.1 GCF_016429255.1 Rhizobium sp. ASV8 | reverse complement strand
CCCCCCCCCCCCCCCCCCCCCCCCCCCCCCCCCCCCCCCCCCCCCCCCCCCCCCCCCCCCCCCCCCCCCCCCCTTATTACCCGCACCAGACGGCATACGAGATTTAATAGACCGTCTCGTGGGCTCGGAGATGTGTATAAGAGACAGGGCCCATGGGTGTGATTATGCGCATCATGACTACGGATGATGACGATGAAATCGTCTTTGGTCTGAAGCAGCTACTTGGTTCTACAAGTGGTCTGGGTTTGATGCTGTCTCTTATACACATCTGACGCTGCCGACGACGTGTCGTGGGTGTTGTTGTGGGGGGTGGGGGGGTGGGTAAAAAAGGGGGGGGGGGGGGGGGGGGGGGGGGGGGGGGGGGGGGGGGGGGGGGGGGGGGGGGGGGGGGGGGGGGG
>NZ_JAELUG010000758.1 GCF_016429255.1 Rhizobium sp. ASV8 | reverse complement strand
CCCCCCCCCCCCCCCCCCCCCCCCCCCCCCCCCACCCCCCCCCCCCCCCCCCCCCCCCACCCACTCTTTTTTTCAATGATACGGCGACCCCCGAGTTCTACCCCCACGACACGTCGTCGGCAGGCGTCAGATGTGTATAAGAGACAGGCTGATGCCGCTTTCCGGTCGGGCCGTCTGGTCGGTCCGCGCCACCAACAGCAAGACTGGCCAGCCGCTGATCCGCGAAGGCGAAGAAACGATCACCTTCGACCCTGTCTCTTATACACATCTCCGAGCCCACGAGACGGTCTATTAAATCTCGTTATCCGGCGTCTGCTTGAAAAAGGGGGGGGGGGGGGGGGGGGGGGGGGGGGGGGGGGGGGGGGGGGGGGGGGGGGGGGGGGGGGGGGGGGGGGGGG
>NZ_JAELUG010000757.1 GCF_016429255.1 Rhizobium sp. ASV8 | reverse complement strand
CCCCCCCCCCCCCCCCCCCCCCCCCCCCCCCCCCCCCCCCCCCCCCCCCCCCCCCCCCCCCCCCCCCCCCCCTCCCCTCCTCCGCCCCCCCCCCCGACCTACCCCCACGACACGTCGTCGGCAGCGTCAGATGTGTATAAGAGACAGGATCTGTAAAGGTGCAAAATACACATATTCTCGATGATCTGGCCGGCGGCCTGCTCGACATCGTCAATTTCCTGAATGCGCCGCAGCGCGACGAGGCCCTGCTACTGTCTCTTATACACATCTCCGAGCCCACGAGACGGTCTATTAAATCTCGTATTCCGTATGCTGCGTGAAAAGAGCGGGGGGGGGGGGGGGGGGGGGGGGGGGGGGGGGGGGGGGGGGGGGGGGGGGGGGGGGGGGGGGGGGGGGGG
>NZ_JAELUG010000756.1 GCF_016429255.1 Rhizobium sp. ASV8 | reverse complement strand
CCCCCCCCCCCCCCCCCCCCCCCCCCCCCCCCCCCCCCCCCCCCCCCCCCCCCCCCCCCCCCCCCCCCCCCCCCTTTTACCACCAGAAGCCGGAATACGAGATTTAATAGACCGTCTCGTGGGCTCGGAGATGTGTATAAGAGACAGGGGTACCTGCAATTTTGAATTTTGAATTTTTATTTTTTTAATTCCCATTATTTTTCTGGGAAATACTGGGTCCTCTGCCGCAGGTACCTCGTCCACTGTAACCTCTGTCTCTTATACACATCTGACGCTGCCGACGACGTGTCGTGGGTGTAGATATCGGGGGGGGCCGGGGCAGTAAAAAAAGGGGGGGGGGGGGGGGGGGGGGGGGGGGGGGGGGGGGGGGGGGGGGGGGGGGGGGGGGGGGGGGGGGG
>NZ_JAELUG010000755.1 GCF_016429255.1 Rhizobium sp. ASV8 | reverse complement strand
CCCCCCCCCCCCCCCCCCCCCCCCCCCCCCCCCCCCCCCCCCCCCCCCCCCCCCCCCCCCCCCCCCCCCCCCCCTTTAACACCCCCACGCCGGCATCCGCGATTTAATAGACCGTCTCGTGGGCTCGGAGATGTGTATAAGAGACAGCGCCGTGGACGATGCTATTTACACACTCTATCAAAACTACTTGTGCCCTCGCGATTCTCGCTCTCGATATTGTGGTATATATTATTCTCAGCGAGGAGTACTACCTGTCTCTTATACACATCTGACGCTGCCGACGACGTGTCGTGGGGGGGGTGGGGGGTGGGGGGGGGGGGGGTGGAGGAGGGGGGGGGGGGGGGGGGGGGGGGGGGGGGGGGGGGGGGGGGGGGGGGGGGGGGGGGGGGGGGGGGGGG